>JBPYFF010000535.1:0-6108 GCA_051984455.1 Acidimicrobiales bacterium
CCGGAGGCACAACCGAACCTCCCGATCAACAGGTACACCGCCGACGTCAAGGTCTTCTCCGTCACCGACGCCGGTGGCAACCGCTTCGATCTCAGCGCCGACGTCGCCAATGTGGTGCGCAGCGCACCCAATCCGATCAGAACGGCCGATTTCGGCCCGACCGTGCAGCGCTGGCTCACGGCGATCAACGCACTGGTAGCCCAGGCGGTCGGCTCCGACCAGTGGCTGGACCTTGAGTACGAGGCTCCGGCAGGCGAGGAGACCACCGGCACCTTGTTCGTCGACCGGCTGCAGTGCCTCGACTTCGCTTTCCAGCTCAACGTCTCCTTCGTGCAAGGCCGGCGGCAGTACCATTTCCAGCTCGGCTACAGCTCCGGCGGCACCGTGATCGCCGATCCGGACACCGACGGCCAGGCGCGGATCCCGGTCTTCAACGCGTCCACCTCCAACAAGTGCCGACCGGATGAGTCCCCGGTTCCCCGATGCGAAGGCACCGACCTAAAGGTCGAGATCAGTCGCGACGGTGTGATTCCGGACCCGATCGTGCTCAAGGCCGGCAGTTCCGGCGCGGACCAGCCGGTCGCCTTCTTCTGGGAGATTCAGGACGGGATCCCGTCTCTGGCCAACGGTGACGCGGTGACGGTGACGTTCCAGCCCGTCGAACCGGTCGAGAAGATGGTGCGCCTGACGGCGTTCACCGAAAAGGGCTGCGTCGTGACGCGCGCACGGCTCATCAACATCAGCAAACCGGAGGGCTGATCGCCATGGGCGATGCGGCGGTGGTCACCATCCGGCGGCAGGTGCTGGATGTGAACCTCCCCGGCACGGAGGCGGACGGGCTGGCCCTCCAGCGGCGCCTGCCCGGGATGTGCGCCGACGTGCTGTGCCCGGCGATCGAGGCAGTGCTGGGCGCGATCGACCCGGGTGACAGCTACATCTACCTTGACCGGCTCCTCATCGACCTCACGCTGCGTTCCATCGACGGGCTCGAGAGCGAACTCGCCGACGCCGTGCAGCGCGAGCTCCGGGACCACTTCCGTCGGCATCCGTTGCGCCGGGCGGCTCCGTCCGGCGCAGCCGGCGATCCCGGCGATCCCGGCGAGCCTCCTTCTCCCGGCGATCCCGGCGACGTGCACCACCGGACCTTCGGCCAGACGGTGGACCAGGCCCTGTACACGTTCCTGCGCACCGGACGACTGCCATGGTCGTTCCGCCTGACCCCAGGCCGAACGCTCGAGCAGATGGTGCAGGACGCCTGGCACGATGTCCGGGGCGATCGCGATCCCCCTGCGGCGATCCGGCAGCAGTTGCTCACGGTGCTGACCCTCCCGGAAGCACGGGAGCGCCTCGCCATCCAGTTCGCGGCCGGGTTCGTGCTGGCCGTGCTCCGCAGCCTGTCGCCAGACGTGGCAGTCCTTCTCGCCCAGATCGAGGCCGCCCTGGGTGGTGCGGGTCCGGCGTCCCCCACCGCGCGCGCGTTTACCCGGCAGGTTCGGGTGAACGCAATCGAGGCCGCCGTCGCCGGCCGCCGGCCGCGTCCGCATTCCCTGGTCCGCTCCGCATGGACAACGCTCATCCCGGCCGGCCGAGCAGATCGCACCCTCGCGGCCGCGCTGGAGCGCGAGTGGCCCGGTAGCACGCGGGCCGGGAGCGCCCCGGTTCCGGTGCTGGCCGAGCCGGCACCGGCTCGACCGGCAACACCTGAGGGCGGGGAAACCGGAGGCCTGCTCGTCGACTGCGCCGGGATCGTCCTGCTGCACCCGTTCCTGCCCAGGTTCTTCGAGGGCCTCGACGTGGCTACCGGGGGCGAACTGATGGACCCGGACCGAGCGCTGTGTCTTCTGCACCACCTCGCCACCGGCGATCTCACCGCGCCCGAGCACCGGGTGACGCTCGCCAAGGCCCTGTGCGGGCTGCCGCTCGAGCAGCCGGTCGAGGCCGACGTCGGACTCACCGATGCCGAGACCGCCGAGGCCACCGCGCTTCTCGAAGCGGCGATCCGGCACTGGGAGGCACTGCGCAGCACCACCCCCGACGGACTGCGGGCCGAGTTCCTGCAGCGCCCCGGCGTGCTCTCGCTCACCTCCGACGGCGACTGGCTGCTGAGGGTCGAGACCCGCACCGCCGACATCCTGCTCGACCAGCTGCCCTGGGGATTCTCGCCGGTCTCGCTGCCCTGGATGAGCCACCTGATGATGGTCGAGTGGCGGTAGCGCCATGAAGACCACTGCCACGAAGCCGACGCGATCGCACTCCGCGACCAGGTCGCGCGCGGGCGGCTTCTTCGGCGCGACCCACAGCGCCGGCTTCTTCTCGCCGGTGATGCGGAAGGCGAGCACGCGCCCCGACGTCCAGACCAAACTCTCCGTGAGCAAACCCGCCGACCCGCTGGAGAAGCAGGCTGACCGCAGCGCCGAACGGGTGATGCGGGCGCCCGAACCCGTACAGCGGGCCGCCTCGCCCGAACCGGTGCAGCGATTCGGCGAGGGCACGCCGAGCGTCGCCGCCGACGCCAAGGCTGAGATCCAGCACGCCGCCACCGGAGGTCAGGCTCTGTCGAGCGAGGTGCGCGCGTTCATGCAGCCGCGACTCGGCGCCGACTTCAGCGATGTCCGGGTGCATACCGACGAGAGTGCAGCGAGCCTGAGCAACCATCTCAGTGCACGAGCCTTCACCTACCGCAACCACGTCTTCTTCGGCCGGGACCAGTACCAGCCAGGAAGCACCGAAGGCCGCCACCTGCTCGCCCACGAACTCACGCACACGATCCAGCAGGGCGCCACCGTACAGCGCAAGACCGGGCAGTCCACGCCTGAAGTGCAGCGCCCGCCACAGGTGCAGCGCGCCGAGGCGCCCCCGCAGGTCGCGTCCGGCCCGACCCCCGCGGTACAGCGCCTCGGCATCCAGGACGCGCTGGATTACTTCGCCGACAAGGCCAACTACATCCCCGGCTTCCGGATGCTGACCCTGGTGATCGGGTTCAACCCGGTCAATCTGCGCCGCACCGACCGGACCGCTGCGAACTTCCTGCGCGCGCTGATCGAACTCGTGCCCGGCGGCGCGCTGATCACTCGCGTGCTCGACACCCACGGCGTGATCAACAAGGCCGCGGACTGGGTGGAAGCGAAGGTCGCCACGCTAGGCGACATCGGCGGCGAGATCGTGGGCGGGCTCAAGCGCTTCATCGACTCGCTCAGCTGGACCGACATCTTCAACCTGGGTGACGTGTGGGATCGCGCGAAGCGGATCTTCAGCGATCCGATCGGCCGCCTGATCTCCTTCGGGACCAGCGTCGTCGTCGAGCTACTCAGCCTGGTCAAACAGGCGATCCTTCGTCCGCTCGCCGCGCTCGCCGCGGGCACTCGCGGCTACGACCTCCTGAAAGCGGTCCTCGCCCAGGACCCGATCACAGGCGAGCCCTACCCGCGCACCGCTGAGACCCTCATCGGCGGGTTCATGAAACTCATCGGCCAGGAGGAGGTGTGGGAGAACCTCAAGCGCGGTAAGGCGGTGCAGCGGGCCTGGGCGTGGTTCCAGACTGCGCTGTCGGGCCTGATGGCGTTCGTGATGTCGATCCCGGGACGGATCATCGAGACGCTGCGTTCGCTCACCTTCGCGGACGTCGTGACCGTGGCCGGCGCGTTCACGAAGGTCGGCCGCGCGTTCCTCGACCTGGCCGTGGAGTTCGGATCGTGGGCGCTCAGGCAGGTGCTCAGCCTGCTGGAGATCCTCGTCTCCGTCGTGGCACCGCACGTGATGCCGTACATCACGAAAGCAAAGGCCGCCTTCCAGACCATCGTCAAGAATCCGGTGGGCTTCGTCGGCAACCTCGTCCGCGCCGGGAAGCTGGGGTTCCAGAAGTTCGCCGACAACATCCTCGAGCACCTGAAGACCGCCCTGATCAAGTGGCTGGTCGGCCCGCTGGCCGAGGCCGGGGTCTACATCCCCAAGTCATTCAGCCTGCTGGAGATCGTAAAGCTGGTGCTGTCGGTGCTCGGTCTGACCTGGGCGAATATCCGCAGCAAGTTGGTCAAGATCATTCCCGAGCCGGTCCTTCAGGCCCTGGAGAAGACCGCGTCCATCCTGGTGACCCTGGTGACCCAGGGGCCAGCTGCGGCCTGGGACCAGATCGTCACCGAACTCACCGAGCTGAAGGACCAGCTGATCAGCCAGGTCACGCAGATGATCCAGATGGAGGTGGTGAAGGCCGCCGTCACGAAACTGGTGATGATGCTCAACCCCGCCGGTGCCGTCGTCCAGGCGATCATGGCGATCTGGAACACGGTGTCGTTCTTCATCGAGAAGATCAACCAGATCGGCGTCGTCGTGGCCTCGTTCATCGACTCCATCTCGGCGATCGCCTCCGGCCAGGTCGAGAACGCGGCCAAGAAGGTCGAGCAGACCATGGCCAACACCTTGGTTGTGATCATCGGGTTCCTCGCCAAATTCGCCGGGCTGGGCGGGATTCCCGCCAAGCTCGTCGGCATCGTGAAGAAGATCCGCGCCCCCATCGACAAGGCCCTGGACAAGATCGTCGGCTGGCTCGGCAAGATGCTCGACAAGCTGGTGGCCAAGGCTAAGGACACAGTCAAGAAGCTGCTCGAGTGGTGGCGCAAGAAGGTGCCGATCAGTGGCGATGACGAGCCGCACACCCTCACGTTCCATGGCGACAAGAACTCGGCCAAACTCGTGGTGCAATCGAGCCCGACCGACCCCGAGATGTTCATGGGGAAGATGGCCGAGAAGCGAAAGGTCAAGGACGAGGACCGGGTGGCTCCCATGGCTACAACCAAGAAACACTCCACGGCGATCTCCGTGCTGCAGAAGACCCTCGGGAAGTACGACAAGGACGACGGCGCTGCCGCCAGTGGCGCGAAGCGGGACGAGGCCAACGCCGCAGCCAAAGCCCTCGACGTCGAGATGGAGGGACTGGGCAGCCACTTCGGAGCAACCTTCCTGGCGTGGAAAGCCACCGATCCGACAGTCGAGGACATTGAGATCACCAGGGGCACCTTCAGCGTCGAGCACAAGCGGGGAATCGCCGACGAAGCGCGCGCCAACCAGCAGGGACAGCACTTGCGGAAGAACGCGGAGGGCGAGGCGATCAACGTTCGAAAGGGCTTCGCTCGACGACATGTGGTGTCCGCGTACGACATGCGCGCGCACTACATGGCCATCCTGAAAGGCAAGAAGGCCTCCGAGGCCAAGCTCCTGCTCGAGCAGACTGGATCGCTGTCCCAGGCGCGCGTCAGACTCAGGGCGTTCAGCGTGCCGGCCGTCAAGGAGGCCGCCATCGAGCGGTACACGCGCTTCTTCGGCTTTGCCAAGAACATCTTCCTGGGCAACAGCAAGGAGAACAGCGAGATCCAGGAGAACCTCGACGAGGGCAACCCGAACCTGGCCGGCAAGAAGCTGTGGGACCACGTCGACCGGATCAAGCGCAGTTGGGCGCTGAATCAGGACTTCGAGCCAACTGAGAAGGACACCTAGTGAGGCACGAACACCTTTCCGACTCCCTCCGCCGACTCGAGTCGGTCGTGAGCGAGCGGCTCGAACAGTGCTTGAACCCAGTGGACCGGCCCAGCCGAGCCCTCGACACGTATGGCTTCGGCACCGGGCAGTTCGCTGAGCTGGCCGAGGGGCGTAACCTGTCACCGGCTGAGCAGGTGCTCGTGATGTTGGCGCTCGCACCGCACCTGCGTCCGGACTTCTTCGCCGGGCTGATCGCCCAGCACCTACCCGACGGCGGTGACCTGCCTGAGTTCGGCGGCGTGCGCGGCGAGCACCACCGAGGCGTATTGCCGACCGGGGAGACAGCCCAGTTCGTCCTCGCGGGCCATGACTTGGCCGGGCGGCTGGAAGTGCAGCGCCTGCTGTCGAACGACCACTGGCTTGCGCGTGAGCACGTGCTGTGGCTAGACCCGGTGCGGGAGGGCGAGCCGGTGATGAGCGGAAGGCTGGTGCTGTCCCCCGAGGTCGTCGAGCTGCTAACCACCGGCACGGTCAGCCTGCCCCGGTTCAGCACCGACTTCCCCGCCGAGCACATCGAGACCGAACTCGACTGGGATGACGTCGTCCTGCACTCGGACACCCTGCGCCAGCTGAACC
>JBPYFF010000536.1:0-3537 GCA_051984455.1 Acidimicrobiales bacterium
AGGTATCCGAGACATCGACCCCTGCCTACCGCGGTCGGCGAAGGTGCCAGCGCGGTCGCCTCGGTAACGTGATCCTTTCGAACAGCCATCGCGATGATTGATGATCCCGGCAAATGTCTCATCGCGAAGCCCCTCGCCCAGTGAGTTACGTGAAACCACGTATCAGGTAAAGCATTTGTATGAGGCACTCGCATTATTCAGGGCCTGACGCCTTTCTTCTCCGCAGAGCGGAAGGCTGGTGTCCTGAGTCGAGAATTCGCTGGCAGTATGCGGCGAGGGTTTCGAGGATGTCGTCGGCGGACTTGGTCCACGTGAACGGGCCTGGGGCGGCGACCGCCGTCAGCGGCGAGACCCCGCCATCCTCCGCGCAGGCAAGCACGATCCGCGCCCGCGCACCACCTGCCGGACGGCGCTCCGGTCACGCTTTCCATACGGTCTTCAGGTTGCAGAACTCCCTGATCCCTGCCTTCGTCAGCTCACGCCCGTACCCGGAGTTCTTGACGCCGCCGAATGGCAGCTCCGCGTGCGATTCCGTCATGCCGTTGACGAAGACGGCGCCGGCGTCGATGGTGCGGATGAACCAGTCCTGTTCGTCGGGGTCGCTGGTCCAGACGGCGGAGGCGAGCCCGAAGGGGGTCTGGTTGGCCACCCGGAGGGCTTCGTCGCGATCGGCCACCCGGTACAGCGAGGCGACCGGCCCGAAGGCCTCTTCGGTAACGATCCGCATGTCGGGAGTGAGGCCGGCCAGGACAGTTGGCGGGTAGTACCAGCCGGGCTGCGCCGGGATTGAGCCGCCGACGAGGACCTCGGCGCCCTTGGCGACCGCGTCGTCGACGAGTTCGGCGAGGTCGCTGCGGCCCGACTCGGTGGCCAGGGGGCCGACGTCGGTCGCCTGGTCCATGGGGTCGCCGACTACGAGCTTGCGCATCTTGTCGGTGAACAGCCGGGTGAATTCGTCGTAGACGTCGGCGTGCACGATGAAGCGCTTGGCTGCGATGCAGGACTGCCCGTTGTTCTGGACGCGGGCGTGTACTGCGGTGGTGGACGCGGCGTCCAGGTCCGCGCTTGGCATAACGATGAAGGGATCTGAGCCACCCAGCTCCATCACGGACTTCTTGATGTGCTGGCCGGCCTGGCCGGCCACCGAGCGGCCGGCGCCCTCGGAGCCGGTGAGCGTGACCGCCTTGACCCGATCGTCGGCGAGGACAGCGGGGACCTGATGCGATGAGATCAGCAGCGTACGGAACGACCCGACCGGGAAGCCGCCCCGCTCGAAGAGCGTGTCGAGGTACAACGCGGTCTGCGGCACGTTCGAGGCGTGCTTCAGCAGGCCGGCGTTGCCCGCCATGAGGGCGGGTGCGGCGAAGCGGATGACCTGCCACAGGGCCAGGTTCCACGGCATCACGGCCAGTACGACCCCGAGCGGCTGCCACACCGTCCAGGCTTTGGATGCGCTGACGGGGGCGGGGTCGGCCAGCGGCTCGTCGGCCAGGAAGGCCTCAGCGTTCTGGGCAAAGTACCGCATGGCCCGGGCGGACTTGGTCACCTCGGCGACAGACTGGGCGAGGGTCTTGCCCATCTCGAGCGTCAGCAGCCGCGCCAGCGGGTCGGCGTCGGCCTCAATGATGTCGGCGGCGGAGCTCATCCACTCCGCCCGCCGGGCGAAGCCGCTGTCGCGCTGGACCGCAGCCGCGGCAGCGGCTTGGGCGATACGGCGCTCGATCTCGGTGTCGTCATGCGGCGGAAACGTCTTCACGGTCTCACCCGTGGCCGGGTTCACGGTTGCGATGGGCATAGTGCTGTCTCCTCTTGTCGCGTCGAACGACACCGCGCCGGCCGCAGCGGTACAGCCGGCACGGTCTTTATGCGCTCAGTACTTGACGACGGCCCGGAACCGGAGTTCGCCGCGCATGAGCTTGGCGTAGGCGTCGCCCACCTTCTCCTTGGGGAAAACCTCGATCATCGGCTTGACGGCGCCCGAGGCGACGATTTCCAGCGCCTCGGCGAGGATGTCCGGGCCGTTGTGGGCCGAACCGATGATCTGGTAGCTGTGACTCGTCAGTGCGAGAGCCGGGAACGTGAACCCGTCGTCGGGAGCGATGCCCATCAGGACGAGCTTGCCCCACGGCTTCAGGCCCTTCATGGCGTCGATCGCGGCGTCGTGATTGGGCGAGGTGTGCAGCAGCACGTCGGCGCCGCCGGCCGCCTTCAGCTCGTCGCCACTTGACACCACGACGTCGGCGCCAAGGTCCTTGGCGAGCTGGCGCTTGCTGGGCGAGTGGGTGACCGCGATGACGTGATAGCCGGCGGCCTTCGCGAACTGAATCCCGAGGTGCCCGACCCCGCCGATGCCGGCGATGGCGACGCTCGACCCCGGAGGCGCGTCAGCCCGCCGCAGCGCCGCCCACACCGTGTAGCCGGCGCACACGGTCGGCGCGGCATCCTCGTAGGAGATGGCGTCGGGCAGCAGGATCGTGCCCAGCTCGTCGGCCGCGATGTACTCGGCCTGGCTCCCGTCGACGTTGATGCCGGTGAGGATCACCCCACCCACGCAGTTGTTGGCGGTGACGAAGCTGTCCACGTGGCGCTCGCGGCAGAAATCGCACCGCCCGCAGGGCCGCTGGGTGATCGGCAGGCCGACCCGGTCACCCACCTTACGGGAGATGACTCCCGGGCCCACGGCAATGACCTCGCCGACCCCTTCGTGCCCCAGGACCATCGGGAACTGGCGGAAGCTGAGGACCTTCTCGGCCAGCAGGGAGTCCGTGTAGCAGATCCCGCAGGCGTGAATCTTCACCAGGACCTGGTGCGGCCCGGCCTCGGGCTTCGTGATGTCCCGCAGCTCCCACGGCGCGTGCGCCTCGGCCACCACGGCGGCTTTCATCAAGGCCATCGACTTTTCTCCTTCTCGGCGTCTTCGAGCGATGGAACGCTTTCGACTCGAAAACTAGCGAGCGGCACTGTATAGGCAGTGGACAGCGAATGGAGTGGCTCTTTAATCGGCCTAGTGTCTTGAGTCAGAAATTACTTTGCTAATTGTGGGCTGTGGAGATGCCCAGCCCGAAGCTTGCTCCGCTGCTGCTGTCCGGATCTGGCGGGCCTTCGGCCTGAAGCCCCACGTGGTGGAGACCTGGAAGCTGAGCACGGATCCGGAGTTCATCGCGAAGGTCCGCGATGTCGTCGGCCTGTACATGAACTCCCCGGAGCACGTCCTGGTCCTGGCGGTCGATGAGAAATCGCAGATCCAGGCCCTGGACCGCCGCCCCGTGCCTGCCGATCCTGCCCACGACGCCGGCCCGGATGACGCACGACTACGTGCGGCACGGCACCACCAGCCTGTTCGCCGCCTACGACGTCGGCTCCGGCTCGGTCATCGCCCAGTCCTACCGCCGCCACCGGCACCAGGAGTTCCTGCGCTTCCTCAAGCTCATCGACGCCGCCGTCCCCAAGGACCTGCACCTGGTCCTGGACAACTACGCCAACTGCAAGACCCCCGCCATCCACCAGTGGCTGCTGAAGCACCCCCCGGTTCCAGCT
>JBPYFF010000537.1:0-17745 GCA_051984455.1 Acidimicrobiales bacterium
TGACGCTCTCCATGTAGGTGAGGTCCATGGTCTTGTAGTCGTGGTCGAAATCGACCCAGCGGGCCTGACGGGTGACGTATCGCTGCCACTCGTGGGTGTAGCGCAGCACCGACGTCCGGCAGTACTCGTTGAATCGTTCGATGCCGTACTCCGTGATGGGGCCGCGACCGGAGACGTCGAGCTCTTTTTCTGCCTCGGTTTCCGCCGGCAGGCCGTGGCAGTCCCAACCGAAGCGCCGCTCGACCCGGCGCCCTTTCATGGTCTGGTAACGGGGGACTGCATCCTTCACGAAACCCGTCAGCAGATGGCCGTAGTGGGGCAGGCCGTTGGCGAACGGCGGACCGTCGTAGAAGACGTATTCGTTGGCGCCCCTGGGTCCCGCCGGTCGTTGCTCGATGGAGGCCAGAAAGGTGCCATCGGCCATCCACGACGCCAGGATGTCCTCCTCGATGTCCGGCAGATGGGGCGATCGGGGAGCGTCGGGATACGGTCGGGGCGCGTGGGCGGCCATGGCTTCCACGATAAACGGGAGGGGGGCGCTCTCCCGCGGGTTTGTGCCATGGTCTTCGACCGGCGAGGATGCGTGGCGATGGCGGCAAAAGCCGAAGTCGATGACCTGTTTGACATCGTGGCCGGCTCCGACGCTGAAGGCGAACAGGCCGAGATCGTGCTGCGGGTGCGGGTTCAGCCCGGTGCCGGCCGCAGCGAGGTGATCGGTCGGTTCGGCCATGGTCCCGGAGTGGCAGCCCTCAAGCTGAAGGTCGCGGCCCCGCCGGAGGGAGGCAGAGCCAACGCGGCCGTTTCCCAGCTGCTGGCGACGACGCTCGGTGTCTCCGGAGACGCGGTCCGGCTCATCGCGGGCGAAACGAGCCGGAGCAAGCGCTTCCGGATCGGTCCGCTCGAGCTCGACACGGCCCGGCGGCTGCTCGTCGCCGCGGGTGGTGGTGCCGGCGGGGGCGCGGCCGGCGGGTCCCGCGGCGGTTGGCCCGAGGGCGGGAATGCGCGACGGCGCCGGGGCGTTCGATGATCAGCTAACGAAACTGCTCGTCGGACGCGCGTGCTAGGGTCCGCGCCCTCCGAAGAGCGTGGGACGGGTCAGACCATGCCAAGAACCATGCCAAGAACCATGCCAAGAACGCAGAAGTCATCGGAGACACCGGCAGCGTCCGGCAGGAAGAGCACCGTGCCTTCCGGGAAGACAGTGCCAGCCGGGAAGACAGTGCCAGCCGGGAAGACAGTGTCATCCGAGAAGAAGAGCGCCAAGAAGGGGGCCAGTACCGTCAAGGCGGCCAAGCCGACCAACGCGGTCAAAACCGTGAAGACCGTGAAGACCGTCAAGACCGTCAAGAAAGCGAGCCCGGCTCCCAAGAAGGCGGCCGCGGTGACGAAGAAGACGGCCGCTTCCGCCAAAGGGACTCCGGCCAGTACCGCCAAGCCGGCCAAGAAGCACGCCGGGGCCAGGGTTTCCGGGCGCAGCCCCGCCGCTCAGCCTTCCGCCCGAGCGCCCCAAAAGCGGGTGGCCGAGACCGACGACAAACCACGGGCCGCCTTCATGGCGGAGCAGCGGACACTCCTGTTGAAGGAGCGGGACAGCTACACCCGCCAGGCCGACGAGTTGAAGGCAGAGGCGGATTCCCTGGCGCTCGAGCATGAGCCAGGTGATGTCCAGTTCGACGAAGAAGGAGGCGAGGGCGGCACGTCCAACGTCGATCGCGAGCTGGACCTTGTCCTCTCGGCCCAGGCTCGGGGAGCCATCGCCGAGATCGACCGCGCCCTGGCGAAGATCAACGCCGGGACCTACGGCACCTGCGAGCAGTGCGGCAACGCCATACCTCAAGCGAGGCTGAAGGCGTTGCCGTACGCCGCCCTCTGTGTGGCGTGCAAGAGCGGCGGGTTGTCCCGCCGCTGATGGAGCCGCGGGCGGCCGGCGGCCCAGCGGCCGGCGGGCCAACCGGCGGTGGGTCGATGGAGCCGCCTGGCCGTCCCGGCGGGCTTTCGGTCGGGTGGCGTCGAGTGCTCATCCTTCTGGTTGCCGCGGTGGTCGTTGCCGTCGATCAGGCAGCCAAGACCTGGGCCCTTCACCACGCCAGCTCGCCCCGGCACATCATCTGGACCCTGCGGCTCGCCGTCACCCTGAACTCCGGGAGCGCGTTCGGGCTGTGGCGGGGTGCCAGTCCGCTGATCATCGCCGGTGCCATTCTCCTCGTGGTCGTCCTGCTCGGGCTCGGCCGGACGGCCAGCCGAACGGCCAACCTGCCGGCCGCCATCGCGATGGGACTGCTTCTCGGGGGTGCGCTCGGCAATCTGGCCGACCGGTTGTTCCGGCATCACCACGGCGCCGTGATCGACTTCGTCGACCTGCGGTGGTGGCCCGTGTTCAATGTGGCTGACGCGTGCATCACCATCGGAGCGCTGCTCCTCGTCCTGGTGGGGTTCCGCACCGCGCCTTCGCAGCCGGTCGCGGCTGACGATTCTTGAACGAGATCGTTCCCGCCGCCCTTGACGGCGAGCGGATCGATCGGGTGGTTGCCCTGTTGACCGGGCTGGCTCGCTCGCAGGTGGTGCGGCTCGTGGACCAGGGGGAGGTACACCTCAACGGCAGTCCCGTCACCGTGCGCAGCCGGCGGGTCCAGGCCGGTGAGCTGCTCACGGTGGAGGTGCCCGGCGAAACGGTGACGGCGGCGCCACTGCCTGATCCGGATGTGCCGGTGCAGGTAGTCCACGACGACCACGACGTCATCGTCGTGAACAAGCCGCCGGGTCTGGTCGTGCACCCCGGTGCCGGTCACGAGCGGGGCACGCTGGTCAACGGCCTTCTGGCCCGGTTCCCCGACCTGGCCGAGGCGGAGGGGGCGAATCTGCGGCCGGGGATCGTTCACCGGCTCGACAAGGGCACGTCCGGATTGCTGGTCGTCGCCCGAACGCCCTCCGCCCGGGACTCGCTCATGCGGCAACTTCGCGAGCGGAAGGTCGAGCGGGAATACGCGGCCCTGGTGTGGGGCTCGGTCGAGGCCGGCTCCGGCCTGATCGATGCCCCTTTGGGACGGGCCGCGGCGCACCCGACGAAAGTGGCGATCCGATCCGGTGGCAAGCCGGCCAGGACCCGGTATCGAGTGGAGCGCCGCTTCTCGTCGCCGGCCGCGGCCAGCCTTCTCGATTGCCGCCTCGAAACCGGCCGCACCCACCAGATCCGGGTTCATCTGGCCGCCATCGGCCACCCCGTGGCCGGCGATCTCCAGTACAGCGGCCGACAGTGGCCGGCCGGCCTCCCCCGGCTGGCGCCCGGTCGAGTGTGGCTCCACGCTCGGCGGCTCTCCTTCGAGCACCCCGTCACCGGTCAATCGGTCACGTTCGTTGCCCCGCTGCCCGCCGACCTCGAGTCGGTGCTGGCTGCGCTCTCCTGATTGCCTGCTTGCGCGCTCGCGCGCCCAGGATGCCGTCGGCGTCGCCGGGCGTGATGGGCCGGATGTGGACCGTCCCGCCGTCGGCCAGGACGACGTCGGCTTCCCAGCGGGACGGGTAGCTAACAGGAAGAGAGGCGGGACGGGCCAGTCCCACGGCGTTCAGGCGATCGGGGCGAGTGAAATGGTGTTGGCCCGGGCCCGGGCGACCATGTCGGCGAGGGTGAAGCTGTCGAGGTGGCGTCGCATGGTCTCGCCCACCTCGGCCCACAGGGCGAGCAGCACGCACTGACCCTCGTGATCACAGGCGCCGTTCTGATGGGGCTCACCGAAGTCGCCAGCCGCGATCGGGCCTTCCACTGCGCTCACGATCTGGCCGAGCGTGATGGCCTCGGGCGGCCGGGCCAGCACGTAGCCGCCGCCGACTCCCCGCTTGGACCTCACCAACCCGGCGCCCTTCAGTGCGAGCAGGATTTGCTCCAGATAGGGCTGCGGCAGTCCGGTCCGGTCGGCGATGTCCCGTACCGACGTCGGCCGGACCTCGCCGTCGTGCAGTGAGAGCGACAGCAACGCCCGGCTGGCGTAGTCACCCCGAGTCGAAACCTTCACGCACCCATGGTAGGTGACTGGATGTCCCTGCGGCTGTGTACCGTGCCAGTGTGGCGTCACCAGAACCACCGTCACCAGAACCACCGTCACCAGAACCAGTACTGCCGTCGTACGGCGGAGCGTGCATCGATCGGGTTGCCGCCGCGCTCCTTGCCCCACCCGGGCAACGCCCCGGGTGGATGCCCGCACCCGCCGGAAAGGCGGCGCAGATCGTCTTGCTCGTGCTCGATGGCCTGGGATGGTCTCAGTTCCGTGAGCGCACGTCGCTGGCGACCCACCTGTCAGGGCTGGCCGGGGGGCCGATCACCTCGGTCGCCCCCACCACCACCGCCAGTGCGCTGACCTCCATCTCCCTCAGCGCTCCCCCCGCGGCTCACGGCGTCGTCGGCTACCGCGTCCGGGTGGATGGTCCGAGCGGTGGCGAGGTGCTCAACGTCCTGCGGTGGCGAACCAGTTCGGGCGATGCCCGGCCCTTCGTCCCCCCGGCCGAGTTCCAGCCGGCGCCGGCCTTCGGGGGCCGCAGCATTCCGGTCGTGACGAGGGGCGAGTTCCTGACCAGCGGCTTTAGCGCCGCCCACCTGTCAGGCAGCCGCCAGTTCGGATGGTCGCTGCCGTCGACGCTCGTCGTCGAGGTCCGGCGCCTCTTGGCGGCGGGCGAGCGGTTCGTCTACGCCTACTACGACGGCCTCGACCGCGTCGCCCACATGCACGGGCTGGGCGAGCATTACGACGCCGAGCTCAGCGCCGCCGATCGCCTGGTGGGTGATCTGATGGCGGTTCTTCCCCCCGCGGCCGCGCTCGTCGTCACGGCCGATCACGGCCAGGTCGATGTGGGCGAGGCCGCCCGGCCACTGGATCCCGGGATCGTGGCGGCGACCGACCTGATCAGCGGCGAAGGACGGTTTCGCTGGTTGCACGCCCGGCCCGGAGCCGCCGACGACGTGGCCGTGGCGGCCAAAGAGCGCTACGGAGACGAAGCGTGGGTCCGTACCATCGACGAGATCGACGCCGAAGGCTGGTTCGGCGGAAGGCTGGGACAGGTGGCGAGGGCCCGGCTGGGCGACGTCGCCCTGGTTCCACACCAGCCCATCGCCTACCTGGATCCGCTCGACCAGGGTGACGCCCGCCTCGTCTCCCGTCACGGATCGCTGACGTCCGAGGAGATGTACGTACCGTTATTGGCAGGAACGAGTTGAGGGAAGGAGGATGGCCACTATGTCATCCACGGATCGCCCGCAGCCGGACCTGATCATCGTCCCCCAACAGCCGCAAGGGCCCGGGGAGGGCCCGGCGCCTGATCAGGGGGAGACGGTCGAGCAGCCGGCCAAGGTCATGCGCATCGGCTCGATGATCAAGCAGCTGCTCGACGAGGTTCGCCAGGCTCCGCTGGACGAGGCCAGCCGTGGCCGGCTGCGCGAGATCTACGACACGTCGATCCACGAACTGGCCGAGGGGCTGTCCCCCGACCTTCGAGAAGAGCTGGCCCGCGTGACGTCTCCCTTCGGCGACGAGGCCCGCCCGAGCGACGCCGAGCTTCGTGTCGCCCAGGCCCAGCTGGTCGGCTGGCTGGAAGGACTTTTCCACGGCATCCAGGCGACGCTGTTCGCCCAGCAGATGGCGGCGCGCGCCCAGCTGGACGAGATGCGGCGACGGGGCCTGCCCCGGGGGTCGGAAGAGCCGCCGCCGATGCCCGGCACCTATTTATGAGCCGCCGTTCGGGCCAGCTCGCGGCCTGAGCGCGCGCTAGCCTCGAGAATCACAGCCGTGTAGTTCGTCCACCGATCCGCAGGAGGAACAGCACCGTGGGGGATTCCTTCGCCCACCTGCACCTGCACACCGAGTTCTCCATGCTCGATGGCGCAGCCAGGGTGACCGACGTGATCGCGGCCGCCAAGGCCGACGGTCAGCCTGCCATCGGGATCACCGACCACGGCAACATGTACGGCGTCCTCGACTTCTACAAGGAGGCCAAGGCTCAGGGCATCAAGCCGGTGCTCGGGACCGAGGCGTACATGGCGGCCCAGTCACGCTACGAGCGGCCGGTTCGAAGAGGTCGGATCGATGACGGCGGAGGCGAAGGCGACGAGGGCGAAAAGCTCTATTACCACCTGACCCTTCTGGCGGAAACCACGGCCGGGTATCGCAACCTGATGAAGCTGGCCAGCGACGCCTACCTGGAGGGCTATTACTACAAGCCCCGTGTCGACTGGGAGCTCCTGGCGCGGTACCACGAGGGCGTCATCGCCACCACCGGTTGCCTTGGCGGCGTCGTGGCCCAGGCGCTGCTGCGGGGGGACTTCGAAGAGGGCTGCGCCAGTGCGGCCAGATTGCAGGACATCTTCGGTCGCGACCACCTGTTCGTCGAGCTTCAGGATCACGGGCTCGAGAAACAGCGAAAGATCAACCCGCAACTGCTCGACATCGCCGGTCGCATTCAGGCCCCGTTGCTGGCCACCAACGACAGCCATTACACGACTCGGGCCGACGCCATGGCGCACGACGCTCTCCTGTGCGTTCAGACCGGTTCGGTCATGGACGACCCGCATCGCTTCAAGTTCGACGGCGATGAGCACTACCTCAAGCCGGCCGCGGAAATGCGCTCGTTGTTCGCCGAGATCCCCGAAGCGGCCGACAACACCCTCTGGATCGCGGAGCGGGCCGGCGTCGAGATCGAGTTCGGCCGGCCGAAGCTGCTGTCCTTTCCCCGCCCTGCAGGATTCGCGAGCGCGGACGACTACCTGCGCCACCTGACCTACGAGGGGGCCGAGGTTCGCTACGGGCAGCCGCTCCCCGGCCAGGCCGTAGAGCGGCTGGAGTACGAGCTCGGGGTCATTTCCAGGATGGGGTTCTCCGACTATTTCCTCGTCGTCTGGGACCTCATTCGTCACGCCAAGGACAAGGGAATCCGGGTCGGACCTGGGCGGGGCAGCTCAGCCGGGTGCTGTGTGGCCTATTGCCTTCGAATCGTCGACATTGATCCCATCCGCTACGACCTGCTGTTCGAGCGCTTCTTGAATCCGGGCCGCCGGCAGATGCCGGACATCGACATGGACTTCGACGAGCGCTACCGAAGCGAGATGATTCACTACGCGGCCGAGCGCTACGGGCTGGATCACGTGGCTCAGATCGTCACCTTCTCGACCATCAAGGCCAGGGCGGCGGTGCGGGACGCGGCCAGGGTGCTCGGGTATCCGTACGGGTTGGGCGATCGGGTAGCCAAGGCCATGCCGCCCCTCGTCATGGGCCGAGACACGCCCTTGTGGGCGTGTTTCGACCGGACCCTCAAGCATGACGACGGCTACAAAGCCGCGGCCGAACTGCGCGACATGTACTCCGCCGATCCTGACGTTCGGCGAGTGGTCGACGTGGCGAGGGGTCTGGAGGGTCTGCGCCGTCAGGACGGCATCCACGCGGCCGCCGTCGTCATCTCGGCCGAGCCGCTGACCCAGTACCTGCCCGTGCAGCGAAAGCCCGATCCCGGCGGAGACCCGGAGGACGCCCCCATCGTCACTCAGTACGAAATGCACGGCGTCGAGGAGTTGGGCCTGCTCAAGATGGACTTCCTCGGCCTGCGCAACCTCTCCGTCATCGAGCGGACGCTCGACCTGATCGAAGCCAACACCGGAACCCGGCCGGACATCGACGACCTGCCACTCGACGACCCCGCCACGTTCGAGATGCTCCGGCGGGGTGACGCCATCGGCGTCTTCCAGCTAGAGGGTTCGGCGGTGAGAACCCTGATGCGATCGCTCGCCCCCACGACCTTTGACGATGTGGCCGCTCTCGTTGCCCTTTACCGGCCGGGCCCAATGGCGTCGAACATGCACAACGACTACGCCGAACGCAAGAACGGGCGCCAGCCGGTGACCTACGCCCACCCCGACATGGCGGAGGCGTTGGCCGAGACATACGGCCTGTGCATCTATCAGGAAGAAATGATGCGCCTGGCTCAGGTCTTCGCCGGCTACACCCTCGAGGAAGCGGACAACCTCCGCAAGGCGGCGGGCAAGAAGGTCCGCGAGATCATGGCCAGGGAACGAGAAAAGTTCGTCGCCGGCTGCGAACGCACCGGCTACAGCCGGCAGACCGGTACGGCCCTGTTCGATCTCATCGAGCCGTTTGCCGACTATGCCTTCCCCAAGAGTCACTCCTACGGCTACGGCCTGGTCAGCTACCAGACCGCGTGGCTGAAAGCCAACCATCCGGTCGAATACCAGGCCGCGCTGCTCACCAGCGTGAAGGATGACAAGGACAAGACGGCCGTCTACCTGGCCGAGTGCCGGGCCCTCGGTATCAAGGTGCTGGTGCCCGACATCAATGTCTCGGCGGCCGAGTTCGGTGCGGTCAGGGGGACCGGCGGGGATGGCCCGGGATCCATTCCCTTTGGCCTGGCCGCCGTCCGTAACGTCGGCGAGGGGCTGGTGGAGCGAATCGTGGCCGAGCGCGACCGCGCCGGCGGCGGGCACTTTGTCGATTTCTACGATTTCTGCGATCGGGTCGATCCTGTGGTGCTCAACAAGCGAACAGTCGAATCCCTCATCAAGGCGGGGGCGTTCGATTCGCTCGGCCATCCCAGGCAGGGCCTATGTCTGGTCTTCGAGCAGATCGTCGACCGGTTCGTGGCCCGGAGGAGGGAGCGGGACCAGGGGGTCATGAGCCTGTTCGGCGAGGCCGGCGATGTTGCCGGCGCGGTCTACGACGACGCCCGTGTCCCGATTCCCGGCACGGAGTTCGACAAGGGCCAGCGCCTGGCGTTCGAAAAGGAGATGCTCGGACTCTATGTGAGCGATCACCCACTGATTGGAGCGGCCGCGGTGCTGCGCAGGCACGCGGAAGTCACCATCACCGAGCTTCGTGACCGGCCCGAGGGTGAGCTCCGGTGGGTGGGTGGGGTCATCACCGGCTTGATTCGCAAGTACACCCGGCGAGGCGAGCTGATGGCGACCTTCGTGCTGGAAGACCTGGAGGCGGCCATCGAGGTGTGGGTATTTCCCCGCACCATGCACGAGGTGGCCCACCTGCTGGCCGACGACGCCATCGTTTGCGTCCGGGGCCGGCTCGACCTGCGCGATGACGAGCCCAAACTGGTTTGCATGGAGCTGCGCCGCCCCGAGCTGGTCGTGGGCGGGGCAGAGCCGCTCCACCTCGACCTTCCGCTGCAGGCGCTCTCCGATGACCGGGTCGAGCGGTTGAAGCAACTGCTCGGCGACCATCCTGGTGATTCGGCCGTCTACCTGCACGTCGGGAGCAGGGTGATCCGCCTGGCCGAGAGCTTTCGTGTCGACGCCCAAAACGGCTTGCTGGCCGAGCTGCGGGTCCTCCTCGGCCCCGCCTGTCTTTGGAACGGACCGGCGGAAACGGCGTAACCTTATAGACCAGCTGGTCAAGTCTGTGAGGAGAGAACGCAGCACATGGCGATCGAGGTCGACACCAAGGATTGCACCGCACTCAGCGATGCCGAGCTGTCCGACATGGCCGATATCAGTGCCGATGGCCCCGCCGGCTTCGACATCGGCCTGTTGTCGAAGCAGCGCGAGGAGTGGGTGTTGATCACCCAGGCCAGGGAGGCAGGCAAGCTGGTCGGGTTCTCGTTCTGCACGCTGGAGCGCATCGGAGGGACGCCCTGCCTGCTGTGGGGTCTGGCGTCGATCAAGCGCACGTCGAAGAGGGACAGCGTCTTGAAGCTGGTGACCGCGGACCAGTTCCGCCGGGCGGTGCTTGCGTTTCCTGACGAGGATGTGCTGATCGGCACCCGCTTCATCGAGCCGGGCGCCTTCGTCGCCTTCAAGGGGCTGGAAGATGTCTGCCCCCGTCCCGGCCACAAGACGACCGGTGAGGAGCGGGCGTGGAGCCGGCGGCTGGCCAAGCGATTCGGGGCCGAGGGCCGGATCGACGATCGCACCTTCGTCGTCAAGGGCGACGGCAATCCCGTCGGCGTGTTCGACTTCAGCGTGACCAAGCCCGACAGCATCGCTGACGACGTGGCCGCCTTCTTCGCACCGCTGGACCAGACCGGGCGCGACGTGCTGATCGGGTTCGGCTGGGGTATGGCAGAGGACCTGGCGACGAGGTACGCGCCGTGATCAGTTAGACAGGTAGGAAAGGCCGATGACCGAGGGGGCATCCGAAGGGGCGGTCGCATCACGAGCGGGGCAAGACACCGGGCTCGTGCTGGGCGCAGGCGGGCTGGTCGGCCTGGCCTATCACGCCGGCGTGCTGCGGGCCCTGGAACGGGTCGGCGGCATCGCGCCCAACGATGCCGGCCTCATCATCGGCTCCAGCGCCGGGAGCGTGGTTGGCGCCTACCTGCGTTCGGGTATGCCAATCGAGGAGTTCTGGCAGCTGATCACGGGCAGCCACCCGTCGCTCATCGCGGGCGGCCGTCTTGGTATGGAAACCCGCCAGGACGTCTGGGACCCAATCTTCCGGGGGCCGTTCGAGTTCGGGCGGCGGGTGCTCGGATCGAGCTACGTCCTCTCCCGGTCGCTGCTGCGCATGCCCACGCCTCGCATTCCGCTCCTGCTGGAACGGATGTTCCCGGCCGGGATGTTCTCGATGCAGGAAGGCCGCCGCCGGCTTCGCCAGGAACTGCCGGAGGACTGGCCGCGGCGGCGGTTGTGGCTGTGTGCGGTCGACATCGGCTCCGGTCGACGGGTCGTGCTGGGCCGTGACGATCGGGATCGCATCGGGCCCCGGATGTCACTCCCGGACGCAGTGGTCGCTTCCTGTGCCATCCCCGGCGTTTATCGGCCGGTGAAGTTCGGCCGCATGACGCTTGTCGACGGGGGCGTTCGCTCGACCTCCAACCTGGACCTGGCGGTCGCGGCCGGCTGCCGATACATCATCGCCGTCGTGCCGATGGCCTTCGACACCGTCAACCGGCCTCACCTGGCCCATCAGCTCGTTCGCCGCTGGCCGGCTCGTTCCCTGGCAGGCGAGGTGGCACTGGCGAGGCGCAAGGGATCTTCGGTGCTGCTGTTCCGCCCTTCCGGGCACGAGGTGCGCTTGCACGGCATGGACCTGATGCGCACCGATGGTCTCGATCAGGTCGCCGGCGCGGCCTATGAGTCAGCGGCGCGGCTACTCGAGACCGAGCGTTTCGTGGAGGTGCTGGCCGCTCTTCAGGGGTCAGCCGCGGCCTGACCAGCGGGGCCGTGGGACCACACCCGCGACCACCTTGTGGCAGTGCCCGGCGACAGGAGGGGTGAGCGCCAGCAGCAGTCGGTCGGTGCGGCCCGTCTCCAACCAGGTTCGCCCCGTGCTGGCCAGAAGCCGGCCGGCCCGGGCGTCAACGCACGGCAACTGCAGGACGTGGCCCCGCCATTTCAGCCGGCACAGCAGTCGAGACCGCTGCCGGACGACCATGGCTCCGCCCTCGGGCTCGATCAGTGCGACGGACGGATGGTCTCCGGTTCGTTGCCAGAACGGGATGGCCGGGCCGTGAAAACCCAGTAACGGCTGGCCGGCCGGGTGGAGCACCTTCCGGAGGTATCGCTCCGCCCGGCGACCTCCCATCCGGCCCGTGACCGTCGGGGCCCCGACGAGCACGACCGCCTCAGGCTGGGTCGGATCGGGGAGCCGCCACCGCTCACCGGCGGCCGTCCTGCCGCTCACCACGTCGTACGGCCCGATGGCAGGGTCGATGGGGTCGGTCGTCCAGACCCGGATCAGCGCGCCCGAAGCCAGGTCGATGCCGGCACAGTGGTCTGGCTCGACGGCCAGCACCAGCAGCTCGAGCAGGTCCAGGCCGGTTTCGAGCTGACTGGCGGCCGGCATGGCGCTCATCGTCGCGGGTGAACGGACCAAAACGGTGGATGCTCAGCCGGAGAGCTCTTGCACGAGGCTGTCGGTGTCGCCGACCGGCGCCCGGCAGGCGTAGTCGTGGCACACGAACGCCTTTCCTTCCGCCTGTCCGTCGGTGCGTCCTTCCCACAGCGGCGAGGAGTACGGCTCACCCCACGCCACGACCGCGTTCGGCAGATAACGCTGATGCACCGCCGCGACCAGGTCCGGCCGGTCACCGGTCACCACCACTTCGGTCACGCCCGAGGTCACCAGGTCGACCGCGGCAAGGAAGTTGGTGAAGGCCATCGGCTGACGGGCCAAGAGGGGCGCCAGCAGTTCGAGGATCTCCATCCCGGCCCGGGTGAAGTGCTCGGAACCGGTCAGGGCGCCCAGCCGGAGCAGCGCCAGTGCGGCCACCGAGTTGGCCGCCGGCGTGGCCCCGTCGTAGACGTCCTTGGACCGGACCAGCAACGCCTCGGCGTCGTCGCCGGTGGTGAACAGGCCGCCCGATTCGGAGTCCCGGAACAGCCGGAGAAGGTCGGTGGCCGCGTCGGTGGCATGGGTGATCCACCGAGCCTCGCCGGTCGCCTCGGCCAGCCGGGTGAAGGCGTCGATCAGCCAGGCGTGGTCGACCGCGTAGGCCAGGTTGCGGCCGGGCCGGCCACCCTGCCACGACCGCAGCCACCGGCCATCGGCCGGCCGGCGCAGCTGGTCGACCAGGAAACCGGCTACCTCCACCGCGGCGTCGATCCAGTTGCTTCGCCCGAGGGTCGACCCGGCCGACGCAAGGGCGGCGACGGCCATGGCGTTCCATTCGGTCACCACCTTGTCGTCGAGCCCCGGCCGGACCCTCTCCTCCCGGGCATCGAACAGCCGGCGCCGGGCCTCCGACACCTCGGGAGGCCGCAGCAGCTCGCCCCGGGCGGAGATCCGGTTGAGGATGTTGACGCCTTCCCAGTTCCCCGCCGGTGTCACCCCGTACCAGTCAACGGCGACATCGCCACCGGTCACACGGACCTGGTCGAGCGTCCAGACGTAGAACTTCCCTTCTTTCCCTTCGCTGTCGGCGTCCTCGGCCGAGTGGATGCCGCCCGCGGGCGAACGCATCGGGGCCCGAAGCAAGTACCCGGCCGTCTCCTCCGCCACCTGGCGGTACCGTTCCAGGCCGGTCACCTGCCAGGCGCGAACATACAGCTGCAACAGCTGGGCGTTGTCGTACAGCATCTTCTCGAAGTGGGGCGCCAGCCAGGTCCGGTCGGTCGAGTAGCGGGCAAACCCGCCGCCCAGATGGTCATAGATACCGCCCGACGCCATGGCATCGAGGGTCGTGACCACCATCTGCAGCGTCTCGTCGGCACCGTTATGGGCAAAGGCTCGAAGGAGCAACTCGACCATCACCGGCTGAGGGAACTTGGGTGAGCGCCCGAAGCCGCCCCATTCGGGGTCGAACGCGTTTCGGAGCACCTGGTACCCGGCCTGGAGAAGGGTGGGGGAAAGGGCTTGCCGTTGTGGCTCTTCGTCGACCGGGCCGCCGACCCGGCTGCCGGAGCGGATGGCCTCGGCCAGCCGGTCGGCGTCGTGCTCAATGTCGGTCCGCTGGTCGCGCCACGCCGTCGCCACCCGCTGCATCAGGTCGAGGAAGGAGGCGCGGGGGAAGTACGTCCCCGCGAAGAAGGGCCGGCCGTCGGGCGTCATGAACACCGTCATCGGCCAGCCGCCCTGCCCGGTCACCGCCTGCACGGCGTCCATGTAGATGGCGTCGACGTCCGGCCGCTCCTCACGATCGACCTTGATATTGACGAACAGCCCGTTCATGACCTGTGCGACCGAGTCGTGCTCGAACGACTCGTGGGCCATGACGTGACACCAGTGGCAGCTGGAATAGCCGACCGAGAGGAGGACGGGGCGATCGAGCGATCGGGCCAGGTCGAACGCTTCCTCACCCCACGGGTACCAGTCCACCGGATTGCTCTGGTGCTGGCGCAGATACGGGCTCGTCTCACCGGCCAAACGGTTCACTGCGGTCAGCCTACGGCGGTAGCCTCGGGACGAAATGAAGACCAGCGTCACTCGAACCTTCCGGTTCGAGGCGGCCCACCAGCTGCCGTGGCATGCGGGCAAGTGCCAGCGCCTGCACGGTCACTCCTACCGGCTGGAGGTGACCGTGTCCGGCCCGGTCGGGCCCCAGGGCATCGTGGTCGACTTCGCCGACGTGGCCAGGGTGGTCGAACGCGAGGTGGTCGCCCGCTACGACCACTGCTACCTCAACGACGTGATGGAAAACCCGACGGCTGAGCTGCTGGCCCACCAGGTCTGGAAGACGCTCGAGGCGGCCGGGCTCACGGTCAGCCGCATCCGGCTGTGGGAGACCGAGGAGTCGTCGGTCGAGGTCACCGGGGCGTGAACATCGTCGTCCTTTCGGGCGGCCTCGACTCGACGGTGTGCATGTCCCTCGCGGCGGAGGAGGGGGCGGTGCTGGCCCTCACCTTCGATTACGGCCAGCGCCACCGCATCGAGCTGCAGCGAGCCGAGGCGGTCGCCCGCCACTACCACGCCGAGCATCTCGTCGTCGGCCTGGATGCCAGCCGGTGGGGTGGTTCCGCCCTGACGGACGAGGGAATTGACGTGCCCGATCACGCCGCCCCGCCGGTCGACGGTTCCATCCCCGTGACATATGTGCCCGGGCGCAACCTGATCTTTCTCGCCGTGGCTATGGGCGTGGCCGAGGCCCGCGACGCCGACTCGGTGTACCTCGGGGTCAACGCCCTTGACTACAGCGGCTATCCCGACTGCCGGCCCGAGTTCGTGGCGTCGTTTGAGCGGACCGCTGCCCTGGCGTTGAAGCGGGGTATCGAAGGCCGTCCGGTCGAGGTCCGCACGCCGCTGATCGACCTCACCAAGGCCGAGATTGTCAAGCTGGGCCTGGCCCATCGTGCTCCGCTGGGGTTGTCCTGGTCGTGCTACCGGCCGGGGCCGGAGCCGTGTGGCCGCTGCGACGCCTGCGCGCTCCGGGCGAAGGGCTTCGCCGAGGCGGGCGTGGCCGACCCCGCCCTGCCGTGATGGTCGCAGCCTCGCTTTAGCATTTTCGATATGGCCGGCAGCCAGTCCCTCGTCGTTGCCGAGGTCTTCGGCCCGACGTTCCAGGGGGAGGGGCCATCCGCTGGACAACGGGCGGGTTTCGTCCGACTGGGTCGCTGCAATCTGACGTGCGAATGGTGCTTCGTCCCCGAGACACCGGTGCTGATGGCCGACTGGTCCTTTCGACCTCTTGCCTCGATATCGATGGGTTCGAAGGTCATCTCTGTGGAGTCGCAGCGGTCAAGACGGGCCCACCGGCAACTGCGGGTCGCGACGGTGACTGCTGTCGGGTCGCGCGACGCCGAGACGGTCATCGTAAACGGTGGGCTTCGCTGCACTCCCGACCACAAGTTCTGGGCCACCGGCCGGGACGCCTTTGGAGCGATACATGCTCACTCGGGATGGCGGGAGGTCGACCGCCTCGTAGGTCTCCGCACGCGCTTCCTTATCGATCCGCCCCCGAAGCAGGATCCCCTCCTGTTTGCGCGGGGTTGGTTGGCCGGAATGGCCGACGGCGATGGCTGCTTTTGGACAATAAAGAAAACCCTCCGGCGCTTTCGATTGGCCTTGCGGGACAACGACTTGCTCGAACGGGCCCACGACTTTGCCGCTCAGTGTGGGTTCGACCTTCGATGGGGTAGCCACAATCAGGGCAACCACCACGGCCCGAATACCGCGCCGCTTCGTTGCCTGTGGCTCACGGTCAACGCTGAGGCGCGGAGGTTCGAGCAATTCCTCGCCGCCGACGTGCACGATGACTCCTGGCGGTGGGGATACCTGGGTGGAATTCTCGACGCCGAGGGATCACTGGGGGCCGGTGTGATGCGCATTGCCCAGCATCCGCAGGTCAATACTCGGACCTGGGCACGCATCCGCCAGGTCTTGATCGACCTCGACTTGGATTTCTGTGAAGAGCGGCACGGGTTCTACGTGGGTTCCAATAGAGGACAACGGCACCGGGTCCTGGTGTCGGCCCGACCGGCGAAGAGGAGCATCCTGTGCAACGCGGTCGCCAGTAGCTGCCGGACCAGCCGGGCCATCGAGACCGTGGAAGCAACCGGTCAGATCGAGCCCGTGATCTCATTGACAACGACGACGGGATCTTTTGTGGCGGGTGGTTTCCTGGTCAAGAACTGTGACTCGAAGTTCACGTGGGACTGGGACAGCTATGACCCGAAGCAGGAGCTGTCGAGGTGGACGACCGACGGCGTCCTCGACCGGCTGGAGGCGATGGACGTCGACCTCGTCGTCATCACCGGCGGCGAGCCACTGCTGCAGCAGCGTGCGCTCGGGCCTCTGCTGGAAAGTTGCGAGGAGCGGGGCTGGCGGGTCGAGGTGGAGACCAACGGCACCGTCGCTCCCCGGGCCGCGGTGACCCAGTGCCGGTGGAACGTGTCGCCCAAGCTGGCCAACTCCGGCGTTGCCGTCGAGCGGCGCTATCGCCCCGATGTGCTTCGAGCGTTCGAGGCGACGGGTCGTGCGGTGTTCAAGTTTGTGGTGACGGGGCCGGGGGACCTCGACGAGGTGCAGCAGATCGTCGACGAGTGCCGGCTGGCCAACGTGTGGATCATGCCCGAGGGCACGGATGGCGCAACTATCGCGGCGGTGCTGGCCCAGCTGGCCGAGCCGGTCCTGGCCCGCGGCTGGCACCTCACGCCCCGACTTCACATCCTCATCTGGGGCGACCGGCGGGGCGTCTGACCTTTCCCGTGGCGGTCTTCGGCAGGGAGTCAACCAGGAAGAGCTCCCGGGGAGCGGCCCAGGGCGCCAGCTCGTCCTTCACCATTTCCCGCAGGCCGTCGAGCGGCGGGACAACGGCGCCGGGTTTGGGCACCACCCAGACCACCACCCGTTCTCCCCACTCCGGGTCGGAGCGGCCGCCGACCGCCACCTCCGCGACGGAAGGATGGCGGCGAAGGACGGCCTCAACCGCGGCCGGCCAGACATGCTCTCCCCCACTGATGATCAGGTCGGTCAACCGGCCCTGGACAACGAGCCGCCCCTCGCGGTCGATCGTTCCCGCGTCGCCCGTCCGGTACCAACCGCCGGCGTCGAGCGGCACGGTGCCATCGCGGTAGGCCCGCAGCAGCATCGGTCCTCGCAGTTGGATCTCACCCGCCGGGCCGATGGCGACGTCGACACCCGGCAGCGGTACGCCGTCGTAGACGACGCCGCTGCCCGTCTCGGTCATGCCGTACGTCGTCACCACATTGGCGGCCAGGTGGTCGGGCGGGGCCGACCCGCCAAGGAGCACGGTATGAAAGAGGCCCGGGTCGACCCTCGCCAGGGCGGTCGCGACGAGCGAGACAAAGACCTCCGGGCCGGCCGCGGCCGTCACCGCATCGGCATCGAAGCGCCAGTGCACCTCCAGCTGCGTCTCGGTCAGCAAAGCCCGGGTGACGACCGCCAGCCCGCCGACATGGCTGAGCGGCAGGCACGCCAGCCAGCGGTGACGCGACGGATCGACGCCCAGGCGCTCGCTGGTCGCCCGGGCCGATGCGGCGACGGCGGTGTGGGTCAGGACCACGCCCTTGGCAGCCCCGGTTGTGCCGCTGGTCGGGACGACGAGCGCGTCACCCGGTTCCACCGGTCGGCCACCCGGATCCAGGGCTTCCAGCAGAGCGGTCCGGGCCGGTGCCGGCAGTCGGGGGTCGAGCGGCAGGACGGCGTCGCCCGCGTCCCACGCCCGCCGGAGCCCGTCCACGAAGCCCGGTGCCGTCTCTATGGCTACCAGGGCGTTCACCCCGGTAGTTTGCCGCTCCATGAACCGTTGGGTGGCCGGCGCCCGCCCCCGCACCTTGCCGGTATCGGTCGTGCCCGTCCTGGTGGGCACGGCGGTCGGATCGGCCGAGGGCACCGTCATCTGGTGGCG
>JBPYFF010000538.1:0-4314 GCA_051984455.1 Acidimicrobiales bacterium
TTTCTTAGCGCATCGTGATCGCCGCCTGGCAGGGAAGCCCGACCAGGCGGCACCCGGACCTACGCTCGGCCCGATGCAGATCACGCGTGTCTACACAGGCGGCGACCAGCGCTCGCACTTCGAGGACCTGGTCATCGCCGAGAACGAGACCGTGCATGGCTGGCTCACGGAGCAGGTACCGGCCATGGGTGTCATCTTCCGCCGGACGCCTCCGGGCGGCTCCCTCGACTTTCATCCCGCACCTCGCCGGCAACTTGTCCTCACCTTGAGCGGCGCCGTCGAACTCGAGTGCGGGGACGGCACCGTCCGCCGGCTCGGCCCCGGCGATGTGCTCTTGGCCGACGACACGACAGGACAGGGCCATATCAGCCGCGAGGTGGAGTCGCCGCGGCGGACCGTCTTCATACCGTTGCCCGAGGATTTAGACCTTGCCCACTGGCGGGTCTCTTGAGGGATACCGACCTCACAAGGACGCTGACCTACTTTGGCGAGGCAGGTGGTGTAGGTGAACCGTACGGTCAGTAAGGAGTTGCGGTGAATCACCCCCTGTTGGCGACGGCATGGTGGGACCAGGGTCTCCGCATCGTCACCCGGCACGCCATCCGTTATGTGGCCGTGCTGGCCGTCATCGCCGGCGTGACCCGATGGGCCATGTGGCGCCGAGCCCGTCGTGGGGATGGTGGAGCCACCGCGCCCACGGGCATTGCGCCCCTCGGGATTCAGCTGGGACTGTGGGTGCGCTACGCCCTCGCGGGCCTGATCCTCGGAGCGACATGGGTCTGGCACGAGAACCAGTCTCCTTGGATTCACGCGATTCGCGTCGCGATCGTGCTCCTCTTCGTTGGCCCCGTTATTCGCTGGGTACAGCGGCGCTACGCCACCCGTGGCGGTCGCCATCTCCCGGGCGGCATGCGCGTACGGGGTTGGATGGTCGCCAAGCTCGCACTCGTCATCCTGGCGATTGGGCTCGAACTCCTCCTCCGCCAGTCGTTGTCCCATAACGCTGCGGCCGAAATAACCGGACTGTGCCTTGGCGTCGCCGTCGCAGTGTGCGGGCCGCTTCTCCATCGTTGGCTGGCCGGAGGCGGGCGCCGGCCCCATCCGGCTCCGGGTATGAAGCGGCCGGAATGAGTGGTCGGCCCGTCCTGGCTCCTGGGCCAGTGCGATTGGGGTCACCGAGCTTCGGTCAGCGGCGGAGGATCTGACCCGGAAGAGCCCCAGTGTGCACGCCGTCCTGCAAGAGGACCTCGCCGTTCACGATTGACGCCTCGTACCCGTGGGCGTCGATCACCAGCCGCCCGGTACCGGCCGGGAAGTCTGAGACGAATCGGGTATCGCCTACCGCCAGTCGTTCTCGGTCGAT
Source organism: Acidimicrobiales bacterium (assembly GCA_051984455.1). Taxonomy (GTDB): domain Bacteria; phylum Actinomycetota; class Acidimicrobiia; order Acidimicrobiales; family Palsa-688; genus JBPYFF01. Next base: position 1,364 of record JBPYFF010000538.1, read on the forward strand.
CAGCAGGAGGTCGGCTGCGGCGCCCACCCGAATGACCCCACGGTCCGTGAGGCCGTGGACCGCAGCCGGCACCGAGGTCAACCGGGCGACGGCCTCTTCAAATGAGAGAACCTCCGGAACCCACTCGGTGAGGAGCCGGGTCGGAAAATCGACCCCACAGAAGGAGAGGATGTGAGCCCCGCCGTCGCTGCTGCCCGCCATGCATAGCCGGCTCCTTATCAACTCCTCAGTGGCTGCCCGCGCCTCCTCGGCTGCCCTCGGATCCACGCGACGCTCCTGCACGAAGTCGGTCTGGCATTCTTCCGCGATCGACAGGTCGAGCATGGCATCGAAAGGACCGACACCCATTTCCCGGCCCAGATCAGCCAGCGTGCGCCCGACCCAACCGACATGGGCGTCGTCACGGACTCGACTGACCCGCACAGAGTCCCATGAGAAGGTAACCGACCGCCCGGTTGTGTCGGTTAGCTCCGAACGGAGTTGATCGCGCACGCTGCCGTCGCCCAACAGCCGCTCCCTGTCCGGCGACGGCCGGGTCAGAACGCTACGGAAGGTCGGCATTTCGTCGAACAGGAAGGTGGTCGCGAGTGCGAAGTGCAACCCGCTAAAACGGCTCGTCGAGAACATCGGGTGCACTTTCTCTCCCCGCCCGGCGGCTTCGCGGGCAAAACTCAGGGCTCGGCGCCACCCGTCGGGTTGATGGGGAAGCCGGGTAACGGTGTTGAGATGCACCGGCTTGCGGGAGGCGCGACACATGGCGATCACCAGGCGACGGTCCTCCTCGCTATAGCCGACGGCAAAGCTTTCGGGTATGAATTCGATGGCGCCACCATGGTTGCTGGCGAGAGCCCCTGCCAGGACAGTGATCTCCTCGGAAGAGGCCAGGTTCGATGGCACCGGACGACCCTCATGGTCTACGTGCAGCGCGAGCTGCGAAGAGGTGAAACCCGCGGCCCCATCGGCGATGGCCTCGCCCACCAGGGCGCGCATGGCTGCGATCTCGTCGTCTCTGGCCTCGCGAGATGACGCCTCTTCGCCCATCACCCAGCGGCGAACCGAGCAATGACCCACATTGGCCGAAAGATTGACCCCGATTCGCCCGTCGAGGGCCCGGAGATAGTCGGCGAACCTGCCTCCCGAAAAGGTGACGCCGGCACTCAACGCCTCTGGTGACATCCCTTCCACCCGGCTGAGCATCTGAAGCAGCCACGGGACGTCGGCTGGCTTCGCCGGCGCGAAAGTAAACCCGCAGTTGCCGGTGAACACGGTCGTGACCCCGTGCCACGACGACGGCGACGCCGTCGGCTCGAAGAACAACTGGGCGTCGTAGTGGGTATGGATATCGATGAAGCCCGGGGTGACGGTGAGGCCATCGGCATCTACCACCCTGGCGGCTGGCTCTGTGACCCGACCGATCTTGGCGATGCGACCACCCCGGATGGCCACGTCTGCCTTGAAGCTGGGTTGGCCGGACCCATCGACAACCCGGCCACCGCGAATAACCAGCTCAGACTGAGTGGCCATCCTTCAACCCATCGGAGCGTCGAGTTGGTACAGACGAAGAGCGTTGAGGCCCAACAGCTTGGCGCGTGCCTCGGGCTCCATTGCCTCGGTGTGCTCACGGAGCTCGTCGACCGCCCCGGGGTACCTGGCATCGCTGTGGGGAAAGTCGGACGCCCAGATGAACGTATCCGGACCAACGAAGGTGGCGAGCATCGCCATGGTGTGCTCTCCCGGGTCAAACGACACGACGCACTGCCGGCGGAAGTAATCGCTGGGCTTCATGGAGAGTCCCGGAGTGCACCAGTCGTAGCTCTCATAGAACTCATCCATCCGATCGATCCAGTGCCCGATCCAGCCGCCACCTGACTCCAGGATCGCGACTCGCAGGTCGGAATGCCGCTCCAGCACGCCGCCGTAAACCAGATTGGACAGTGTCACGTAGTCGTCGATCATCAGAATGTTGGGATGGTGGGTCCCGGGCGCCATGTATGCCGAGAGCCCGCGCGCTGCTCCCATGACGTCCTGGTGCCCCGCCGGGTGGAAGGCCAGCGTCAAGCCCGCCTCCTCGAGCGCAGACCATACGGGATCGAGTTCGGAGTCGTGGAGAGCACTCGTGGGAGTTGGATTGGGCCGAACGAATGCCCCCTGGAGGCCGAGCTCGACGATGTGGACGACCTCGGTGAGCGCGGCCGCCGGGTTCTGAATGGGCAGGGCGCCCACACCATGGAGGCGATCCGGAGCCTGGGCGACGAAGTCGCACAGCCAGTCGTTGTAGACCCGGCAGGAGGCGGCCGCCAGCTCAGGGTCTTTGATCCCACCCAGGGCCAGCCCGAGTCCCGGATAGAGCACCGCGATATCGATGCCCTCGGCGTCGAGCACTTTGACCCTCTCCGCCGGATCGAAGCCCGCGGGATTGAGCTCTTCGTAGTGCGTTCCCCTGCCATGGTCGCGGTAGGAATGGCCGGCATTGCCCAAACCCGCCGCCCCTCGGTCCGAGTACATCCGCTCCTCGACGAACCGCTCGTCGAAGCCGGTGTCCGGATTCCATCGCAGGCGGATGCCTCGATCGCGCAATGAGGCCGGAAGGCCCTTCTCCCACAGGTCGCGCGGTTCCAGCACGTGACCATCAGCATCGACGACGATTTCGCGCATCATGCATCCCCTCGTGTCGGCTCCCGCACACGCTAATGAATGGGCAGCCCGCGTGCGCCTTCTGGCGCCGAGTTCTCAGAAGGGCGTGGGGATGTAGCGGAGGGCAAGGTCTGGTCGGCGATAGCCGGCCGGCTTCTGGCGTTTCGGAAGGGTGATGTCCCGATGCTCGAGCGGCTGATAGGGGATGCGGCTGAGCAGATGGGTGATGATGTTGAGCCGGCCCCGCTTCTTGTCGTCGGTGTTCGCCACATACCACGGCGCCCACGCCGTGTCGCTTGCCCTGAACATGTCGTCAC
>JBPYFF010000539.1:0-5979 GCA_051984455.1 Acidimicrobiales bacterium
GAAGCCGCCGGCACCGGGCGCGCCACGGTGGAAGCCGGCACGGTCGGTGCCGTGTTGCACGAGGCAAAGACGCGCTACGGCGAGCAGTTCTCCGCCGTCTGCGCTCGGAGCCGGATCTGGCTCAACGGTGAGCCGGCCGACGCCGACACGCCGGTCGGCGAAGGAGATGAGGTTGCCGTCCTTCCCCCCGTCTCGGGAGGCGCAACCGGGTGACGCTCGCCTCCTCGGCTCGCGAACGAAAGCGGCCGGCCAACCCGGCCAACCCGGCCAACCCGGTTCCCGAACCGCCCACCGCAGGCCTGGCCGAGCCTGCCAACGCCGCCACCCTTGCCGACCCACCCGGCCCTACCAACCCCGACGCCGCCGGGTCTCGGACCAGCCAGCCTGTCCGCCCATCCAGCCGGCCGGAACCAAATGGCCCGCACGTCCGCTTCGGGGTCGCGTGGGCGCTCGTCACCTTCGTCGCCATCTTCGGAGGCACGGTTTGGCTGGCCCTCTGGATGGCACCCACCGCGGCCCTGGCCGCGGGATCGGCAACGAACACCTGGCGAGCTCGAGGCTCGAGCCGTGCTCCCATCGCGGCCGGGCTCGCCGCTGCCATCGTGCTCGCTGCCGTCGCGGGACCGATTGCGGCCGGGGGGGTGGCCGTGGCCGCCATCCTCGTCCTCGTGACGGACGCGGTGGTTCACCGGGCCAGCGCCGGCGGCCAGCCTGGCTTGTCGAGACGGATTCTGATCGTCGCCCTGCCCGCGGCCGCGGGCGCCGGGTTCGTCCTGACAAGACGTCAGGGATTCGACGAAGCCCTCGTGCTCGGGGGGATGATGGTCGTCTACGACTCGGCTGCCTACTTGATCGGAACGGGCGCCAACCATCGATGGGAAGGGCCGGCCGCGGGAATCATCAGCATCGGCATTCTGAGCGTGCTGGTCGCGGCCGTGCTGGCGCCCCCCTTTACCGGCTCGAGCCCGTGGGTCTTCGGCGGCCTCGCCGCCGTGCTCCTCCCGCTCGGGCCAATCGTCTGCCGGCAGCTGGTCGGGCGGGCCCGGTCGCCGGCGCGGGTCCCGGCGCTGCGGCGGCTTGATTCCCTGGTCCTGGCGGCTCCCACGTGGCCGGTCGCCATCGCCCTGCTCTTACCAAAGCACTGAACCGGGCAGCCGGGATCAGGCGTTCTTGGTAGCCCAGAAGATCTTCTCGATCTCGGCGACCTGATTCAACAGGTCGTCGGCGACCGCCACGTCCGCGGTCTTCTTCGCCTCGCCCGCTTTCTTGGTGGCGCGCCAGAACACATCGTGCAGGTTCGGGTAGGCCTTGAGATGTTCAGGGGTGAAGTAATCGGTCCACAGGACCCAGAGGTGATGTTTCAACAGTTCCGCCCGCTGCTCCCGAATGACGATCGCTCTCGTCCGGAAGAGCTCGTCGTCCGACGCGTTGAAGCGCTCGGTTATCGACTTCACCGCCTCGGCCTCGATCCGGGCTTGGGCGGGGTCGTACACGCCGCAGGGCAGGTCGCAATGCGCCTCGGCGACAAGAGGTGCCGAGACTCGATCGACGCTGGACAACAAACCGGACAACAGAGATGAAACGATGCGCATATGGGCGACGTTAGTGGCTCGGCCGGGATTCGAACTCTGTTGCTCCTGCTGGCCGTGGTCGCCGGTTCAGCCGTGGCGAGGCTGCTCCTTCGATCGCGGCGGGTCGTCGTTCACGGGTTGAGCATGGCTCCGACGTTGCTGCCCGGTGACCGGTTGGTGGTCGTTCCGGCGGGAAAGCCACGGATCGGTGACGTGATCGCGGTGCCTGATCCTCGCCACCCTGAGCGACTGCTCGTAAAACGAGTGGTGAGCATCGATCCTTCCCGCTCCACCGTGATGGTGGCCGGTGACAACATCGACGCCAGCACCGGAAGTGCGGCGTTCGGACAGGTCGCCTGGCGGACTGTGCTGGGACGGGCCACCTACTGCTACTTCCCCCGTGAGCGGGCGGGGCGGATCCCGCGAGGCGCCCTCGGAACAGCGCGAAGTCGCCCGGCTTGAACTCGTCGTAGAGGTGAAGCCCGGCTCCACCATGCCGGCGGTACCATCGCCCCGGATGGGCGTTTCCCCTCTCGACGATGTTCTCGATCCCGGTTTCCTCGAGGGCATTTCGGCCTTGCCCATAGACGAGATACGGCTTCGACGCCGTCAGGCCAGCGAACTGGAGGTCGATCTGTCGTACCTCCGTCGATTGGTGCAGGGCCGGCTGGACATCCTCCTCGACGAGTCCCGCCGGCGGGACAGCGGTGATCGGTCGGGCGACCTGCCGGCCCTGGTTCGGCGACTGCCGGAGATCCTGGGCGAACACGTCCGCGGTCCCGGCCGGGGAGGGCTACCCATGCTCCTGTTCCCGCCGGACGCCGACGCGGAGTGGCTGCAGGGTAAGGATCTGATCGTCGACGTTGAGCAACTGGCAACACTGAGCGAGCTCGATGACGCCGACCTCCGATCCAAGTTGAGCGCCCTGGCGGTCTTCGAGCAAAAAGTGTCGGCGGACCGGCGGGCCATCCACGGTGTGATCGACCGGCTCCAGCAGGAACTGGTCAGGCGTTACAAGACAGGTGAGGCGACGATCGAGGGGCTGCTGACGTGATTGACGCCAAGGCGCGGTCGGTGCTCGTCGTTGATGACGAGGACATGATCCGGCGGCTGCTGCGCAGCGTCCTCGAGGCCGACGAGTTCGTAGTGCTGGAGGCACCCGGAGGCGAAGCCGCCCTCGAACTGGCAACCGCGACCCACCCGGCTGTGGTCGTGCTCGACATCCTGATGCCCGGCCTTGACGGCGTCGAGGTCTGCCGGCGCCTCGATCACGACGAGGCCAAGGTGATCGTGCTCACTGCCAGAGACGATCCTCGCCTCGAGAGGGAGTGCCGCAAGGCGGGGGCCGACGCCTTTCTGACCAAGCCCTTTTCGTCCAACGAACTCCTCGACCTTGTGGCCACGCTCATCTCCAACTGACCCATCCGCCGTCAACTCCTGGAGGCCCGGCCGGCAAGCCCTAGTCTGGACCACATGAAAGAGTTGCCCGACCGCTGGCGCGAGCTCGGTGAATACATCCGGGAGCAACGAGCGGCGGCGCGACTGTCTCTGCGGCGGTTGTCGGATCTGGCCGGGATCTCAAACCCATACCTCAGCCAGATCGAGCGGGGTCTTCGCAAGCCGTCGGCCGAAATCCTTCAGCAGATCGCCAAGGCACTTCGCATCTCGGCCGAGACGCTGTACGTACGAGCCGGGATTCTCGAAGAACGGCAGGTGGAGGGCGACCTGGTCATGGACATCCTTCGTGACCCGGCGCTCAGTGAGGACCAGAAGCAGGCGCTGGTGCGAACCTATCTCTCCTTCGTCCGTGAGAACGGAGCGACGGTGATGGGACCACGCCGAGTCCCGGATGCCGACGGTCGAGATACGGGCGAGGATGAAGTGCCGGCGGCTGGCACGGGCAACGACGAAATCCGGCCGACACGCCCGGATGCGGCGGCCGGCTAGGTAGAAACATCAGGACGTGAAAAGCCTGGCCGTTCTCTCCATGCACACCTCGCCGCTGGCGCAACCCGGTACGGGCGACGGCGGCGGAATGAACGTCTACGTCCGGGAGCTGTCGGCCGCGCTGGCTCGCGCCGGCGTCACCTGCGAGGTGTTCACTCGGGCCTGGACTCCCACCATGGCCCCGACGGTGCGGGTCGAGCCCGGCTTTCGGGTCCATCACGTCCCTGCCGGACCGCTCGAGCCGGTGCCCAAAGAGTCCCTCCCCGACCTGGTCGGCGAGTTCACCGATGGAGTCGAGACCCGCCTGTTCGCGCTGGCGGCAGAGGGCGTCAATGTAGATGCGTTTCACGCCAACTACTGGCTGTCCGGGGTCGCCGGCCACACGCTGAAACACGCGACCGGTGTCCCCCTCGTCTCCACCTTCCACACTCTCGACCGGGTTCGGGCCGAAGCCAGCCCCGAGGAGTTGGACGCGGCCGAACCGGCCCGGCGGGCGCTGGCAGAGGCGGAAGTCATTGGTTGCTCGGATGCGGTGCTGGCGTCCTGCTCGGTTGAGGGGCAACAGCTGATCGATCTCTATCAAGCGGATGCCAGTCGCATTGAAATCGTGGCGCCCGGCGTCGATCACGCCTTCTTCTCCCCGGGTGACTACCGGCAGGCCAGGCGGGCACTTGGCTTGCAAGCCAACGCGCCGGTGTTGCTTTTCGTCGGCCGGATCCAACCCCTCAAATCTCTCGACGTCGCGGTCGGCGCCCTCGCCGAGCTCGTGCAAGGCCCAAACGCCGGCGGGACGTACGTTCGCGCTGGCGGCTCGGGTCCAGTGGGCTCGGCCGTTCTGGTGGTCGTCGGTGGTCCGAGCGGTCCGCATGGTGGCGAAGAGCTGACGCGGGTCAGGGCCCTGGTGGACCAGCTCGGGTTGGAGGACCACGTACAGTTCGTCGCGCCCCAGGGCCATGAGATGCTCTCGACCTATTACCGGGCCGCGGACGTGTGCGTCGTCCCCAGCCGGTCGGAGTCGTTTGGGCTGGTCGCGCTGGAGGCGGGGGCGTGCGGTATCCCTGTCGTGGCATCCGCGGTCGGCGGTTTGGCCACGCTCATTGAACACGGCATCACCGGCTACCTGGCTGAGGACCGTGACCCTGCCTTGTACGCCGGCTTCATCGCAGACATCCTTCTTCATCCTGAGCGGGCCGTGGCGATGGGGGGGGCTGCGGCCCACCGGGCTCGCGGCTATACCTGGTCGGTCGCGGCGGCCCGACTTCGCCGGCTCTACGCCGACCTCACGGCGAGGAGCCTGGTGGAGTGCCGGTAGAGCGCGCGTCCGACGAGGAGCTGGCCGGATTCAGCGCCCTCATCGACCGCTGGACAGAGCACGAGCGCAAGACCAACCCGCTCCTGGTCGACGTGCAGCGCGATCCCGACTTGCGGCGCTGGTACGTCCGTCTCCGCGGGGAGGAGAAGGCGGTGATCACCGTCTGGCTGACCCTGCGGGAACGGACCCTTCAATACGAGACGTACTTCATCCCTGCCCCGGAGGAGAACGTCGCCGCCTGCTACGACTATCTGCTGAGGGTCAACGCCAAGTTGTTCGGGCTCCGATTCGCCGTGGGCGACGAGGATGCCATCTACCTGATGGGCCAGATGCCCTTGTCGGCGGTCGATGAACCCGAGCTCGACCGAATCGTCGGGTCCGCCTACGCCTACTCGGAGCAGTACTTCGCCCCGGCCATGAGGATCGGGTACGAGTCCAGATTCCGGCCCGCCGCCACTTGAAGCAAAAATCATGAAAAACATCGTCGTACTGCTTGCCGGGCGGAGGCATCACCACTACGCTCGGCCCTGGCCGGCGACCCGAGGGGCGGAAACGACGTTTCTCGTTCGGGGAAGTGCGAGGGCTGTGTGAGGTTCCTCGGGTTCCGGCGCTCCGGCTATCCCCGGCGCCCCAATCGTCCCCGCCGTACAGTTCGAGCACCATGGGTGCTCGGCTGGTAGTCGTCGGCGGGGGCAAGATGGGCGAGGCCCTGGTCTCGGGCCTGCTCACAGCCGGATGGGCAGCCCCGCAAGAAATGGTCGTCACCGAGAAGCTGGCGCCCCGGCGGGACGAACTGACCCAGAGCCTGGTGGCGCGCCACCCCGGACTGGTGGTGAGCGATGAGCCGACGGCCGCCGCCGGCGCAGTGCTGGCGGTCAAGCCCGACGATGTGGAGGCGGCCTGCCAGGCGGTCGCGGCCGTCGGCATCTCTCCGGTCCTGTCGATCGCGGCAGGCGTACCGCTGGCCCGGCTGGAGCAGTGGCTCGGCGACGGGTTCGCGGTCGTGCGAGCCATGCCCAACACCCCTGCCCTGGTCGGCGCGGGTGCATCGGCCATCGCGCCCGGGAAGGAGGCCGGGGACGCGGAGCTTGCGTGGGCCGAGGAGATCCTGAGCGCCGTCGGCACGGTCGTTCGAGTGCCCGAACGGTT
>JBPYFF010000540.1:0-4267 GCA_051984455.1 Acidimicrobiales bacterium
AACAGGGTCGACGCCGAAGCCGCCGAGGGGATGGCAGCGGGCTAGCCGCCGGGCGGCCAGCAACGAGCCCCGAACGGCCCCATGCCGTTCCAGCGCTTCGATTGCATACACGGAACAGGTGGGGAGATAACGGCACGGGGAGGGCCGGCCGTGCCGGGATGCCTGGTAGAGCCGGATGAGTGCGATGATTCCTCCTGCGGCCGGCCCCGGCGAGCCCTGTCGCTCGGGCGATACCTCAGGGTTACCACTGTCAGTGGTTTGACTGCTCGAATTCTCACTCATTGTAGTTACTGGCATCACTGCCGTGTGTCCGGTCAGGGCCGCCCGCGCCGCTGGCAGCTTCGGTCGCTCCGATCACGGTCGTTCGTAGTTCTCCATACCGAAGATGAGTCGCCTCCGGGGCAGCCCGAGTCAGATAGGCACCGGGCCGCAGCTGCGGTGCGAGCTCGTTCACAATGGCACGCAATCGACGACGTAGTTGATTGCGCTCCACGGCACCTCCGACCGTACGACCGACCGCGTAAGCAACGCGCAGGACCTCCGGAGAGTTGCCCTCCACAAACGATACCGTGAGCGGGCCGCAACGCAGGCGGCCAACCCTCTTCAACTGGAGAAATGTCCGGCGGTCCCTGACCGGCTGGATCAGGCGGACACCCGCTGACGGCCCTTCAGGCGCCGCGCCTTGATGATTGCCCGGCCGGCTCGAGTCGACATGCGATGCCGGAAGCCGTGGTTTTTGGCTCGCTTCCGATTGTTCGGCTGGAACGTTCGCTTCACCCATTGCCTCCTCGGCCGCCCATCGACCGGACCCCTGCGCGCCGACAAGCGGGCGGACGCGCGCCACCGCCAGCCTAGGGGATCGACGGCCTGGAGACCAAGCAAGCCCTGCCCATTCCCCTGGCGAGAGGTCCGCCTCGGAAGGTGGATTTCTCGGCCCACAATCTCCCGTCGGCCCCACCGGTTGGCTCAAAACAACCCGGGGCCCCGCTTATGGCACCCGCGCACGGAGCCAGTCAACGATGAGTTCCATCGCCTCCCGTCGCCGGCCGGTCAGATAATGCGTAGCTCCCGGGAGCTCGACGTACGTCTTGTCGCGTGCCCCGCTTGCGTCGAAGATGGCGCGGGCCTGGCGGAGCCGAATCTCGGTGTCGGCAGTGGCGTGGACGACGATGGTCGGGACCGTGACGGAGGGGATCGTGTTCGCGACCGCCGCACGGGAAGAATGGCCTGACCAGGTCGACAGCCACCCTCGAGCCGTCATCACCCGGCCGAGCCCGTGGGCGCCGTAGTTGGCGTCGAGCGGATCGGGAAACGCGAACAGGCTGCCGATGGGGCGGTCGTCCGGTTCGATGGACGGGTCGAGGTAGGCAGGGTCGGCGAGCGTCCGGTAGGTGAGCAGGTATTCGACGCCCACCGCTCGACGCCGGAACGCGTTCCACTCGGGCGATCCCGGGGTCACACCGCCCTGGAGGCGGGCGGCAGCCCGGGCGCTGCTGTCCATCGCGGCCTGGGCGGTCCCGTCACGTCGGGCGACTCGTTCTCTCTGGGCGTGGCGGTAGGCCGCCAACCAGTCGGGGTCGTAGTGCGACGGACGAGGAAACGGCTCCCAGCCGTTGTCGGGGTTGTACATGTCCAGCCGGGGATCGACGGAGAAGCGGTCATGCTCATCAACGACTGACGGATCGATCACCTGCAGCATGAACACGCCCTCACCGGGGTGAGCGGCCAGTGCGACGAACGCGTCGCACAGATGGCGTCCCTCTGCCATTGCCAGCGCATGCGCCAGCGACATCAGCGAGCCACCGCCGGAATTGCCGAGAAAGACAATGGCCTCGGCTCCTCTTGCTCTGGCCTCGTCGATCATGGTCTCTACATCGACGGCACATTTCTCGTGCAGGCAGTCCGTGTCGTTGTTGACATAGCGCGTGCCGAAGCCGAGCACCGCGTAGCCGGCAGCCACCAAGAGTGGACAGGCGTAGTGGACGCTGAAGTCGCCCCGTGGGTGAGTGAGAAGAACGGCCGTCCGCCACGTCGTGCCTGCCGGAGGACTCCACCAGATACCTCTCGTGATCGCCCCATCCGGGCTTCGAGCGACAACCGGCTCCCGACCGATGGGCACCCTCGGGTCGTCATCCAGTTCGGGCCAGTACCCAAGGACGACGGGTCCGCCGTGGCCAAGGGCGAACTCGGCCGTCACCTGCTGACAGGCGCCTCGATCGGTTTGAACACTCGCATACCCGGCACCGTCTCCAGCTTGGGCTTGGCGTCATCGACTAATCGGGATGCCACCGCCAACTCTTCATCGCTGAAGGGTCGAGTTGTGCAGCAGAACTCCACCAGTATCTCATTGGGGTCGGTCGCATAGATCGACGTGCAGAAACCGTGATCGATTTCGGCGACCGTGAGCCCGTGCTCTCGCCAATGTTGCTTGCGGGCTTCGAGGGCGTCGAGCGTCGGGGCGTCAAACGCCACGTGGTTGACCCATGGCGGGAGTCCGATGACCTTCGAGAGATCACCGGTCCACGGACCCGCTTCGATCTCGGCGTCGTGGATCTCCCAGAAGGCGATCATCTCTCCATTCCCGGTGTCGTAAAAGACGTGCTTGGCCCAACCGCTCTCCTCGGGAGTGGGCGCCACCACGACTTTGACCACCTTGAAGCCCATGACCTCGGTGTAGAAGCGGTGGGTTGCGGCCAGATCCCGGGTCGCCAGCGCAATGTGATGGAACGCCATAGGTGTCGAATGTTAGGGGGAAAAAGGGGCGAGCAGGGTGGCCAGAGCGCCGCCATACACTCGGGCGTAGTGCGCCGGGCCTACCTGTTGCTGTGCGTGGTCACGGCCGGATGGGGAACCATCCCGGTGCTCGCAGGGCAGGTCAACGTCCCTTCCTCCTTGATCGTCGCCATCCGCCTCTGGACAGCGGCGGCCTGCCTCGGGGCAGTACTGCTCGTTGAGCGACGCCGGGTCGCTCCAAACGGCCGTCCACCCGCGCTGTTCACGGTGAAACCTGGCCTTTGCCTGGCGGTGGCGCTGATCCTCGCCTGTCACTGGCTGGCTCTCTTCGCGGCCTACAAGCGAGCCCCTGCTGGCACCGTGATCCTCATTGTCTATTTGGCGCCGATCGGCGTGGCGGCGTTGGCTCCGCGAGTCCTGGGTGAGCGCGTCGGGGGACTGACACTGGTCGCGCTGGTGGCCGCAACTGCCGGTTTCGCCCTGGTCGCTGGTCCTACCGTACGGTCGGCCGGCGTCGCCGGCCTGTCCTTGTCACTGATTGCAGCAGTGCTTTTCGTTGCCCTGATCATGGTGTCCAAACCGCTGGCGGCCGTCTATGGCGGACTTCGACTGGCCTTTATCGAGATGGCGGGCGCCGGCCTTGTGCTCGTTCCGGTCGCGGCCTTCACCGCGTGGCCGAGCCCGTCCCCGTCGTGGCTGTGGCTGCTGGTCCTGGGAGTGGTTCACACCGCTTTGGGAATCACCATCTATCTGGGCGCGCTGGCCCGGCTGCCCGCGACTCACGTCGGCATACTGGGGTATCTGGAGCCCGTCGGGGTCGTGGTTTGCGCCTGGCTCTGGCTGGGGCAGCGTCCGGCCCTGGAAACGGTCGGAGGTGGAATCCTCGTGGTCGCCGCGGGCGTGCTCATCGTGATCAGCGCGACCGATCGGGGTCAGGATCGCGCTGGCGAAGAGGTGACGGCGATCCCGAGTGCCGCGGGACCAGGACTACCGTCGGCCAGGTGATCGCGGGCCTGCTCGTTTCACCGGTCGTTGTTGCGTCTTCGTCATCTGCCACCGACTTGTTCGGGGGGCAAACGCTCCTGCCGTTGCTGGTGCTCGCGCTCGGAGGCGCGCTGGTCGTGGGCAACGTCCTGGCTCTCGCTCGGCCTCCCGCACACCAACGAAAGGGGCAGCTTTCCCGGCCACCGGTAGGCCGCAGCGTCATCATGATGATTGTCGGCCTTGTCGCCGCCCTCTGGGCGATCGCGACCTTGACGTCCTAGCCGCCAATTCCGCCCGCGGTAATCTCACTGGCACTTGCGAGCGTAGTTCAGAGGCAGAACATCAGCTTCCCAAGCTGAGAACGCGGGTTCGATTCCCGTCGCTCGCTCTCACTGGTTGACCGTTCAGCAATCCGGCAGTGGCGTCCAGGGCAACAGACTCCGCAGTCGGCACAACGGCGCTCCTTGCTTCGTAGTTCGGTGTGCTGCCCGTCATCAGTTTCCCGGGTATCAGGGAGACTCCTTGCGACCGATCTACGCGGCGGGGAGGG
>JBPYFF010000541.1:0-7018 GCA_051984455.1 Acidimicrobiales bacterium
GACATCATCGCCCGCTTCGAGAACGAGGCCCAGAAGGCCGAAACGCAGTTCAAGCGGGGAATCATTACTGACGACGAGCGGCGCCAGAAGGAGATCGAGATCTGGACCTCCGCCAACTCCGAAGTCGGCAAGGCGATGGAGGAGACGCTGCGGGCCATGGCCTTCAACCCGCTGGACATGATGGTGGACTCCGGTGCTCGAGGGAACCCTCAGCAGGTCCGTCAGATCGCCGGTATGAAGGGGCTCGTGTCCAACCCGCGCGGCGAGATGATCCCGAGGCCGATCCTCGCCTCGTTCCGTGAGGGGTTGTCGGTCCTCGAGTACTTCATCTCCACCCACGGAGCCAGGAAGGGCCTGGCCGATACGGCCCTGCGCACCGCCGACTCCGGGTATCTCACCCGCCGCCTGGTCGATGTGGCCCAGGAGCTGATCGTTCGCATCGAGGACTGCGAGACCACTCGCGGCATCTGGATCAGGGGCGTCCACAAGGATGACGAGAAGGCGAGGACGTACCTGGAGACCCGTCTCGATGGCCGGGTGCTGGCCCGGGAGGTGGCCCTCTCGGACGGCAGTGTCGTCGAGGCCGGCACCCAGGTGAGCCCCGAGTTGGTGGCGATCCTGCGAGAGGACCCTGCGGTCGACAATGTGATGGTCCGTTCGGTCCTCACGTGCGAGGCCGAGCACGGCGTCTGCAGCCTGTGTTATGGCCGTTCTCTGGCCACCAACCGCCCCATCGAGCTCGGCGAAGCCGTGGGCGTGATCGCTGCCCAGTCCATCGGTGAGCCCGGCACTCAGCTGACGATGCGGACGTTCCACACCGGCGGCATCGCCGGCGAGGACATCACCCACGGTCTGCCCCGCGTGGTCGAGTTGTTCGAGGCCCGCACACCGAAGGGCGCCGCTGTCCTCGCTCGCACGTCGGGCGTGGTTCGCATCGCCGACGAGGACAATTCCCGCCGGATAACCATCGTGGGCGACGACGGCAGCGAGGATGTCTACAACGTCTCCACCCGAGCCAAGCTGGTCGATGGGCTCCGCGATGGCGCCGAGGTCGCCGCGGGCGACGCCCTGGTGGATGGGCCCAAGGACCCCAAGCAGCTTCTCGAGATCAAGGGCATCCGGGAGACCCAGCAGTACCTCGTGGACGAGGTCCAGCAGGTCTACCGCGACCAGGGCGTGTCGATTCACGACAAGCACATCGAGCTCATCGTGCGCCAGATGCTTCGCCGGGTTCTGGTCGCCGAGCAGGGCGAGTCACCCTTCCTCCCCGGAGAAAGGGTCGACGCCCGCGTGTACGCCGAGGTCAACCGGCGACTGGTCCAGGAGCGAAGGCGTCCGGCCGAGGGGCGGCCCGAGCTGATGGGCATCACCAAGGCATCGCTGGCAACCGACTCCTGGTTGTCGGCTGCCTCCTTCCAGGAGACGACCCGGGTCCTCACCGAGGCCGCGATCGAGGGCAAGTCCGATCAGTTGTTCGGGCTGAAGGAAAACATCATCATCGGCAAGCTGATCCCGGCCGGGACGGGGATGTCGCGGTATCGGGACATGGCGATGGAGGCGCCGGAGGCGGAGCGGATGACGTTCTGGACGTCCGAGGAAGACACCGGCACGGAGGACCTGGCCGCCTGGTTGGCCAGCATCGGTTCCGGCGACGGCGAAGGTGAGGGCGACGGCACCGTCCCCGCCGACGACTTCGGTTCCTCGGAAGGGCTTGTCTACCCCGGCGGCGGCGAGGAGGTTTCCTAACCGAGGGAGCCGTTTCCGGCCAGCGGGCGGTCGTCACCCAGCGGCCGCTCGGCCGGCGCCACCTGGTACCATGATCAACCGGCCGGTCGGCTGGCTCGAAGTTCGCGCCCTGCGGGTCAGCAATCAACGGTGAGCACCGGTCCCACAAGAAGAGGTTTCGTTGCCGACGATCGCACAACTGGTCCGAAAGGGCCGAGAGCAGAAGCTGGACAAGACCAAGACGCCGGCGCTGAAAGGCGCGCCCCAGCGCCGGGGCGTCTGCACCCGCGTGTACACGACGACACCCAAGAAGCCCAACTCGGCCTTGCGCAAGGTGGCCCGCGTTCGGCTCACCAGCGGGGTCGAGGTAACGGCCTACATCCCCGGTGTTGGCCACAACCTCCAGGAGCACTCCATCGTTCTCGTCCGCGGCGGTCGGGTCAAAGACCTTCCGGGCGTCCGGTACAAGATCATCCGAGGCACGCTCGACACCTCGGGCGTCCGGGACCGCAAGCAGGCTCGCAGCCGGTATGGCGCCAAGAAGGACTGAACGAAATGCCGCGTAAAGGCCCCGCACCCCGCCGGGATCTGATGCCCGACCCGATCTACCGATCGGTCCTGGTCAGCCAGCTCGTGAACAAAATCCTGTCACGAGGCAAGCGCAGCCTGGCCGAGCGCATCGTGTACGACGCTCTCGACGTGGTGAAGGACAGGAGCGGGACCGAGCCGATCACCACCTTGAAGAGAGCGGTCGAGAACACCAAGCCCCAGCTCGAGGTCAAGAGCCGCCGGGTCGGCGGTGCTACCTACCAGGTGCCGGTCGAGGTCCGGCCTCGCCGGGCCACGACGCTGTCCATCCGCTGGCTGGTCGGCTACAGCCGGCAACGCAGGGAGAAGACCATGGCCGGTCGGCTTGCGGGGGAGCTGCTTGACGCCTCCAACGGTGTCGGCAATGCAGTGAAGCGCCGGGAAGACATGCACAAGATGGCCGAGTCCAACAAGGCGTTCGCCCACTACCGGTGGTAGTGGGCCACAATTAGCGACAAACAGCAGCGAAACCGCAGGGAAGCTGGCCCCGCTGGCGCGGTGCACACCGGGATGGCCTCCCTGGGACAAGTTCGGGTGTCCGCTCGACCGATCCGGCGCTCGTACCTTCGAGAAGAGAACCTGATGGCTGAAGCCCCCACCATTCGAGAGTTTCCCCTCGCCAGGACCCGAAACATCGGGATCATGGCTCACATCGACGCGGGCAAAACCACGACAACCGAGCGGATTCTCTATTACACCGGCAAGAACTACAAGATCGGCGAGGTCCATGAGGGCGCCGCCACCATGGACTGGATGCCGCAGGAGCAGGAGCGCGGCATCACCATCACCAGCGCCGCCACCACCTGCAAGTGGAAGGACACCTGGATCAACCTCATCGACACGCCGGGCCATGTCGATTTCACCGTGGAAGTGGAGCGCAGCCTGCGAGTTCTCGATGGAGCCGTCGCCATCTTCGACGCGGTCGCCGGCGTAGAGCCCCAGACCGAAACGGTCTGGCGGCAAGCCAACAAATACGGTGTGCCCCGCATCTGCTTCATCAACAAGATGGACCGGGTCGGCGCTGACTATTTCCGGGCCGTTGACATGATCCGGGACCGCCTCGACGCCGTCCCTGCCGTCGTGCAGATCCCCATCGGCGTAGAGGCCGAGTTCAAGGGAGTCATCGACCTGAGCGGCATGAAGGCGCTGGTCTGGGACGAGTCGTCCGAGAAGGGTGAGTCCTGGTCGGTCCAGGAGATCCCTGAGGCACAGGCGCCCGAGGCCGAGGCCTGGCGGGCCCAGCTGATCGACACGCTGTCGACATTCGACGACGCAATCACCGAGAAGTTCCTCGCCGAGGAAGAGATCACCAGCGAGGACCTGCGCCGGGCCTTGCGCCACGGGACGATCGCCAACGAGGTGGTGCCGGTCCTGTGCGGCTCGGCGTTCAAGAACAAGGGCGTTCAGCCCATGCTGGACGGGGTCGTCGACTTCCTTCCCAGCCCGCTCGAGGTCCCTCCGACCAAGGGAATGGACCTGAAGGGGATCGAAGAGCTTGAGCGGAGACCGGATGACAGCGAGCCGTTCTCGGCCCTGGCGTTCAAGATCATGTCGGATCCACACAAGGGCAAGCTGACCTATGCCCGCATCTACTCGGGCAAGCTCAACAAGGGCTCGGCCGTCCTCAACTCGACCAAAGACCGCAAGGAGCGCGTTGGCCGCATCCTCCAGATGCACGCCAACCACGAGGAGGACAAGCCGGCCGCCTTTTCCGGCGACATCGTTGCCTTCGTCGGGCTGAAAGATACCACGACCGGTGACACCCTCTGTGACCCCAACTCCCCCATTGTGCTCGAGTCGCTCGAGTTTCCTGAGCCCGTGATCCATGTCGCGGTCGAGCCGAAGACCAAGAACGATCAGGACAAGCTGTCCAAGGCGCTCCAGTCGCTGTCGGACGAAGATCCCACCTTCCAGGTCCACAGCGACGAGGAGACCGGTCAAACCGTGATCGGCGGGATGGGCGAGCTCCACCTTGAGGTGCTGGTCGACCGGATGCTCCGTGAGTTCCGCGTCGACGCCAATGTCGGCAAGCCCCAGGTCGCTTACCGGGAAACCATCAAGAATCCCGTGGCCAAGATCGAGGAGCGCTACATCCGCCAGACGGGTGGCCGGGGTCAGTACGGGCACGTGGTGATCAACCTGGAGCCGACCGGCCCGGGCGGTGGTTACGAGTTCGTCGACAAGATCACCGGGGGGGTCATTCCCAAGGAGTACATCCCGTCGGTCGACGCGGGCATCCAGGACGCCATGCAGTCCGGCGTGCTCGCCGGTTACCCGGTCGTCGACATCCGCGCCACCCTCACCTTTGGGTCGTATCACGACGTGGACTCCTCGGAGATGGCCTTCAAGATCGCCGGCTCCATGTGCTTCAAAAGGGCGGCCCGAGCGGCCCATCCGGTGCTGCTTGAGCCGATCATGGCGGTCGAGGCGGTGACTCCCGACGAGTACATGGGTGACGTGATCGGCGACCTCAACTCGAGGCGGGGACGGGTCGAGGGGATCGAGCAGCGGGGCTACAGCCAGGTCATCCGCGCTCAGGTCCCTCTGGCCGAGATGTTTGGCTACGCTACCGATCTGCGTTCGCGCACTCAGGGTCGCGCCACCTACACGATGCAGTTCAGCTCATATCAAGAAGTACCCGAGTCGGTCTCGAGAGAGATCGTCGCCCGGGTGAGAGGCGAATAACAGGACCGTGGACCGGTCTTCGGCAACATCAGCAACAGGAGCGATTTCTTTCAATGGCTAAGCAGAAGTTTCAGCGGACCAAGCCGCACCTCAACATCGGGACGATGGGGCACATCGACCATGGTAAGACCACTCTTACCGCGGCGATCACCAAGGTTCTGGCCGAGCGCGACCCGAACAACAACACCTTCATCGCCTTCGATCAAATCGACAAGGCCCCCGAGGAGAAGCAGCGGGGCATCACGATCAACATCTTCCACGCCGAGTACCAGACGCCCAACCGGCATTATGCCCATGTCGATATGCCCGGCCACGCCGACTACATCAAGAACATGATCACCGGCGCGGCCCAGATCGACGGAGCCATCCTGGTGGTATCGGCCGCCGATGGGCCCATGCCCCAGACCCGGGAGCATGTGCTGCTCGCCCGCCAGGTCGGTGTGCCGTCGATCGTCGTCGCCCTCAACAAGGCCGACATGGTCGACGACGAGGAGCTCCTCGATCTGGTGGAGCTCGAGGTTCGGGAGCTGCTGAGCGAGTACGAGTTTCCGGGGGACGACGTACCCGTCATCCGGGTATCTGCTCTGAAGGCCCTCGAGGGCGACAAGGAGTGGGAGGAGAAGATCGTCGAGCTAATGGAAGCGGTCGACTCCTACGTACCCGAGCCCATCCGGGACACCGAGAAGCCGTTTCAGATGCCGATCGAGGATGTCTTCACCATCCAGGGCCGAGGCACGGTGGTGACGGGGAAGGTCGAGCAGGGGAAGATCAAGGTCGGCGACGATGTCGAGATCGTGGGCCTCCGGCCGACGGCCAAGACGGTCTGCACCGGCGTCGAGATGTTCAGGAAGCTGCTTGACGAAGGCGTCGCCGGCGACAACATCGGGGCGCTGCTCCGTGGCACCAAGAAGGAAGAGGTCGAGCGGGGCCAGGTCCTCTGCAAGCCCGGCTCGATCACGCCGCACACCAACTTCGAGGCCGCCGTCTACGTGTTGACCAAGGAAGAGGGTGGCCGTCACAAGCCGTTCTTCAATAACTACCGGCCGCAGTTCTACTTCCGGACGACCGACGTGACCGGCTCGATCACCCTTTCTGAGGGAACCGAGATGGTCATGCCGGGGGACAACACCACCATGACGGTCGAGCTCGGCAAGCCGATCGCCATGGAAGAGGGCCTGCGTTTCGCCATCCGTGAGGGCGGACGGACCGTAGGCTCCGGCCGCGTCACCAAGATCATCAAGTAGGCGTTGATGACGGTGTGTGAAGGGACCGGCGGTGCCTGACGGCAACAAGCAGAAGATCCGGATCCGGCTCAAGGCCTACGACCACGAGATCATCGACCAGTCGACGAAGAAGATCGTCGAAACGGTGATGCGTACCCAGGCGAAGATCCGGGGTCCGGTCCCGCTGCCGACCGAGAAACATCGCTACACCGTGATCCGCTCGCCCCACAAATACAAGGACAGCCGGGAGCACTTCGAGATGCGGATCCACAAGCGGCTGCTCGACATCGTCGAGCACACGCCCAAGACGGTGGATTCCCTTCAGCGCATCGAGCTGCCCGCGGGCGTGGACATCGAGATCAAGATACAGACCGCATAACCCGGCTTTTTGTAGCCGCTGGCGGCGAAACTCGCTCAGACGCGGCGAACCTCATCGAAAGGTTCGTCAACCGCTACACCGAGTCCAAGACAGCGCATCAGTACAGGGCCGAGCTTTCGGCCCTGTTCGCGTACGCGGGTGCGTCCCATCCTCGGGCACTCACCGATGGCGGCGTCAACCAGTGGGTCGCGTTGGCCCGGGCCAACAACACCCGACGCAACCGGCTGGCCCGAATCTGCACATTCTTGCGCTGGTGCGTACGCCAGGGCGCTGCCGACCCGGCGCTCGTCGAGGAGTTGCAGAGCCGGGAGAATCCTCTGAGAGCGGCGCCACCGCTCTACGGCAAGCTGCAGGGCAAATACCCGGCACGGTGGTTAACGCACTCCGAGGCGTATGGCGTTCTGCTCGGAACATGCGA
>JBPYFF010000542.1:0-6410 GCA_051984455.1 Acidimicrobiales bacterium
GGGGCCGATGAACCCTTCGGGGTTGGGGACCACCGCAGAGTAGAACAGCCCCGCAACGGGTGAGTCGGGCTTGGTCCCGTCGTAGATCCAGGCGAGCGGGTGGCGGATGTGGTCGTCGGTCATCCTCCCCGTGCCGGCGCCGTAGCCGTAGTTCTGAAAGGCGATCATGTGCGTGCCCAGGCCAGGTGAAAATGGCCCGGCCCGACGCAAACCGGCGTTTACCGCGTCTGCCATGGTCGGATACCGCAGGGCCGTCTCGCGGGCGATATTCAGCTCCCGGGCCAGCTCCTGGCGGTCGGCAATGCTCATCGGCAACTCGAAGCCATGGTTGTGCTGGACACCGTTCTCGAGGAGCGAGAAACCGCGGTCGTTTCCGACCGCGGTGCCGTTCCCTGAGGCCAGTGCCTGGTTGATCTCGGCGGCTGAGACAGCCGGAGGCGAGCTCGTGGCGCGCGGCGCCGGAGTGGTGATGTTGTGACCGACGGCGTAACCCGCCGCCAGGGCGACGGCGACGAGGGCGTAGGGAAGGCGGCGCCCGAGCCGTCTGTGCCGAGGCGGCCTTGGCGGCTCGATCGGGATTGTCTCGAGTGCCGGTAGTGCGTCCTCGACCCCGGTCTCGGACGGGCGCACCTCAACGGTGGTCATGGCATTCCCCCCGACTTCGCGCGAATGCGTAACGATAGACCAGGAGACCATCTCGTACAACGGCTGGCCGTGTACCGGCCCGGGCACAAGCGCTCGTGGTGCGGCGCAAACGGATCGCCTGAACGGAAAAGCCGCCAAAGGAGCGCAGCGTCAGTCCTGAGACGCGGCCGAGGTGTTGGTCGTTCCGGGCGGCGGGGCGGGTGCGCGCTGGAAGGTGGTAACCGACCAGCGTCCCATCACGAGCTCGGCGGCCACCGCGGCAAGAAGGCCGGGTACGACGAAGCCGGGCCGGCCGGTCGTCTCGGCGACGAACGTCACCGCCGCCAACGGAACGCGATAGCCAGCGCCAAGGAACGCCGCCACGCCGAGGACGAGAAAAAGGGTGTTGTCCACGTCACCGACGACAGCGCCAACCGCTCGTCCGAGGAGCGCTCCGGCGACAACCAGGGGAATGAAAAGCCCCCCAACCCCGCCTCCGGTAACGGTCGCAGCGGTGGCGAGACAACGAAGCAGCAGGATGAGGAGCAGCAACCAGATGGCGCGGTTGGCCATCAACGCCCAGTCGATGGTGGAGTAGCCAACCCCGATCACGATCGGCTTGCCGGTGAGTGCCTCTCCGATGCCGAACAGGGCGGCGATCGCCAAACCGGCACCGATGATGCGGATGGGATGATCCTTCTCGGACAATCGCTTCCCGAGCCGCATCAGGGCCGAGAAGGCCCGGGCTCCCAGCCCGGCCAGTACCCCGATCGCCAACGCGCCCACGAGGTCGACGAAGGTAAATGGTGGCGTTCCTCGCACCGCGAAGAGAGGGCCGGTCCCGTTGATGGCGACGAAGGAGAGATAGCTCGTCGCCGAACCGACCAGCGCGGGCAGAAGCATGCGGTGCGCCAGGTCGTCCTGAAAGGGCACCTCGAGGGCGAATACCGCCCCGGTGGCAGGCGCTTTGAAGATGGCAGCAACCCCGGCCGCGGCGCCCGCCACCAGGAGAGTCCGCCGGTCAAGCCTTCGGCTGAGTCGCCGGAGCCGCCGTTGAAGAAAGACACCGATGGAGGAGCCAAGGTAAAGCGATGGTCCTTCCAGGCCCATGGCGCCGCCGAAGCCGAGCGTGCTGATGGCGGCGAGCATCCGCGCCGGAACTTCCCGTAGCACGATCGGTTTGCTCGAACAGTGGAACGCCTGTAAGTACAGGTCGGCGCTGCTCGGCGATGCCTGCCTTCCTAACCACCGCAGTGAGCCAGCGGCGAAGGCCAGTCCGCACAGTGGGGCGAAAGCCAGGAGCCATGGTGACAGCTGGAGGATGGGGTCCAGCAGTCCGTTGACCACGGCCCGATCGAACAGCGCGACCGCTGCACCGGTGATGGCA
Organism: Acidimicrobiales bacterium; assembly: GCA_051984455.1. Lineage (GTDB taxonomy): Bacteria > Actinomycetota > Acidimicrobiia > Acidimicrobiales > Palsa-688 > JBPYFF01. The sequence continues at coordinate 2,012 of JBPYFF010000542.1, forward strand.
CCGGTCAGGGTCGCAAGCAACAGCAGCTCCCACGACCGGTCGGCCAGGGCGCGGAGCTCGTCGGCCGAGAGGAGTCCCCTTACCCGGTGGGTCCACCGGCGGAGGGCGGTCGGCGGGTCGCTCACTCTGCGAACCACTCCGGTGCCCAGGAGGAGTCGGCCGGTTCGCCCGCAGCCTCGCCGAAGGCGCGGAGGGCGGCGACCAGCTCCCCTCGTTGCACGGGTGGAACCCGCCGGAGAATGCCCGCGATCTCGTCCCGGCGGGTGGTCGTCACTGACCGCACCAGCCGTTTGCCCCGAGGCGTCAGTGACAGCTGCACCCGTCGCCGGTTGGCCGGCTCTTCTTGACGGGTGATGAGACCCTTCCCGACGAGTCGATCGCACAGACGGGTCAGCGTGGACAGATGAATCCCGAGTGAATCGGCCAGGGTGCCAGCCGTCTGCGGGCCACGCGACGCGAGCACGACCATCGCTCGATACTGCGGAATGGTGACATTGCCTTCGACGCGGGCGAGCGATCGGGCCGCGACGGCTACGAGGGCCCGTGATGCCTGGAGCACCGCGTCCACCACATCGACCAGCTCCCCTTCCGATACGTCGCGGCGTCGCTCGGTCCCGCCGATTGGGGATCGCACAGTTGCATGCTACAACAGTTGTAGGGTGATCGGCCGGGCCGCATGCTGATGCCCGTTACTGTGAAGCCGCACCTCACGTTTTCGGCTCCTGGGGCGTCTACTCACTGTGACCATGAAGCCGCCGTTCGAGGCGATCGTTTCCGAGCATGGCCGAAAAGTGCTGCGGGTGTGCCGGGCAGTGGTGGGCGTCATCGACGCCGACGATGCCTGGTCGGACACGTTTCTCTCCGCGCTGGAGGCCTATCCCCGGCTGCCGGCGAACGCCAATATCGAGGCGTGGCTGGTCACGATCGCCCACCGCAAGGCGATCGACATCACCCGGCGGGCGGCCCGCCGGCCGGTGCCCGTCGAGGCTCTGCCGTCGGGCACGGTGGCGAGCGAACGAAAGCGAGACCTCGATCTCGTCCGGTCCGTGGCTGCCCTTCCCGAACGACAGCGGTGGGCGGTCGTCTACCACTACGTCGCCGGGCTGCCCTATGGCGAGATCGCCGACATCGTCGGGGGGACCGCGGACGCAGCCCGCCGGGCGGCGGCAGACGGTATCGCCAAGCTGCGCACGACCCAAACGACTCAACGCAAGGATGATGAATGATGAGTACGCCAGACCGAGATAACGACTTTGCCGCCCTGCTCGATGCTGCGTTGGGGCCAATCGATGCTGACGTCGCCAGCCTGCATACCCGCCTGACCGCCAGGGCCGACGCTGCAGGTCTGCTGGACGTCGCCTATCGCACCGTCGACACGCCAGTGGGGACCCTGCTTCTTGCTGCGACGCTGACCGGATTGGTTCGGGTCGCGTACGAGCGAGAGGGATTCGAGGCCGTCCTGGAGAGCCTGGCCGGTAAGGTCAGCCCACGCCTCCTGGAGGCGCCCAGCCGGCTGGACCCCGCCTCCCGTCAGCTGGACGAATACTTCGCCCGTCGCCGGCGGCGCTTCGACCTGCCGCTGGATCTGGCTCTCTTGACCGGCTTCCGGCGCACGGTCCTGACCTACCTCCCCGGAATCGACTATGGGCAGACCGCCAGCTATGGGGCGGTTGCAGCCGCCGTGAACAACCCGAAGGCCGTTCGAGCCGTGGGTACCGCCTGCGCGACCAATCCGCTGCCGCTCGTCATCCCGTGCCACCGGGTCGTTCGGTCGGACGGAGCGATCGGCGGGTATCTGGGCGGGTCGGCGACGAAGCGGCAGTTGCTCGACCTGGAGGCGGCAGCATGACCAGCGCGACGAACAGCGCCATGCGGTCGGCCTCTCAGCGCCGGGTCGATCGAGCGGATTGGGCCGCGATGGCGAGCGAGCTGGACGCCCTCGGGTGCGCCGTCACGCCGCCGTTGCTCACTGCCGGCGATGCCAACGGGCTGACCCGGCTGTATGACCGGGAGGAGGCATTTCGATCCACCGTGCACATGGCGAGACATCAGTTCGGTGAGGGGGAGTACCGCTATCTGACTTACCCGCTGCCGGCCCCGATCGATGAGCTCCGCCACGCCCTCTATCCCCATCTGGTCGCCATCGCCAGGGATTGGTCCGAGAAGCTCGGGCGCCCCGCGCCCTGGCCAGACTCGCTCGACGAGTGGCTCGGCATGTGTCACTCCGCCGGCCAGCGGAAGCCGACTCCGTTGATATTCCGGTATGAGGCGGGTGATTGGAACGCGCTCCACCGCGACCTCTACGGGGAGCTGGTCTTTCCGCTGCAAGTCGTGATCAACCTCACCCGACCCGGAGTCGATTACAGCGGCGGCGAGTTCCTGCTGGTTGAGCAACGACCGAGAGCACAGTCACGCGGCACGGCCGTTTCTCTTCCCTGGTGCCAGGGGCTTGTCTTCACCACCCGGGAGCGTCCGGTTCGCTCGGCGCGAGGATGGTCAGCGTCGCCGGTGCGGCACGGCGTCTCCGTCGTCCGCTCAGGCAGGCGGGTTACCGTCGGCATCATCTTCCACGACGCCAGCTGACCGCCGCGGCAGAGAGCGATGACTAGTTGACGTCTTCCACGTGAGACATCAGTTCGGAAACCATCTGGCTCAGCTTGCCGGACACCCCGTCGAGTACGTCTTTCCCTTCGGCCGGATCGAGATCGGACGCGAACGCCGACAGCTCGTCGAGGCGCTCGGCATAACGGATCCAGGCTGACCGGCGGTGGGGGAGCAGGAAGTTCGCCCGGTAGGGAAGCTGGAAGTTGGCTCCCGCCGTGGCTCCAGGGTGATCGGGCCCGACCGGCAACCTGGCAAGCAGGACGCCGAGCGGCTTGATGGCGGCGAACATGAGACGGACGGAGAAGCTGGCGAGGGCCTCCCGCTGCTCAGGAGTCTCGTGACCGAACGCGAAGTAGCGGGCGATCATCTGCAGCAGCAGTTCGTAAACCGAGTTGAACAAGTCAGAGCACCCGCCGGTGTCAGCGTCAGTGATGTACACGTCTGGCTCGATACCTTCGACACCCCGCATTCCCGCAGCCGCCACCGGGTGAGCCGGGTTGAAGTCAGGATCTGTGCTGCGGACGGCCAGGTACTCCTCGAGCACGGCCAGGAAGCGACCGTAGTGAGCAGTTGACCAGTCGCCGGTCGCACCTTCCCCCTGCTCGACGATGCGCTGGATGGCCCGGCTGGCACCCTCCACATCCGTGATGGCCACGAGGTCCGGCCAGCGAAAGGTGGTCTCGTCGGCCTGGTGGAACGCCGGGCCGATGAACAACCACTCTTCGCCCAGTTTCGAAGCCAGGCGGCCGATGCCTGCTTCGATTGCGCGGTACAGGTGTCCCTGGGTCAAAAAGTCCTGGCCCCGTGGCACGATGTCCTCCGGCCGCATCGGCGGTGGGGGCAAACCAACCGGTTCGAAGCCGCGGCCATCGGCCCGCTGCACCCCTTCCGGCCGCTCAAAGTAAACGAAGTGCTCGAGGGCAGCCTGTCCGAATGGAAGCAATCGGAGCTGGACACCAGGGGGATAACCCCTTGCCTGGTGCGGCAAGTGGGGCCGGCTGACATAGGGGGCCGATCCGACTGCAGTCAGAAGGTTTTGGACCATGGCCCAATGCAGCATCTCCTCGGCTGAGATCGCCAGGAGGACGCGCCGCCAGCGCTCAACCGCCTCCAGTTGTTGCGGCTGAAGGCCCGGCCCGGGCTCGCTCCTCAGGCTGAAGGCGGCATAAAGGTACTGGCACATGACGCCATGCTCGAGCTCTGCTGCCTGGGAGAGGAGGTAGGTCAGCTCCTTGCGGCGCTCGACGACGATGGTGGGCTCGCTGATCACGCAGGAAAAAGGTACTCACCACGTCGTGTGGGGGCTTAGCCGTTCATTCGACGGTCACCAGAGGAATTTGACTCCCGTCAAGCTCTCGCTCACGTCCCAGAGCCGGAGCGCCGCCTCCGTATCCCTGGCCGAGCTGCTCCGGGCGACGCGCTTCGGCCAGCCCCTTTGCTCCATAAACCCGTCCGGCCCCCAGTAATCGTCGGGGCCGACATCCGGCATGGTCGCGGCGTAAAGCTGGGGAAGGGCACCCATACGATCCGGCTGACCGAACAAGCGGTCGCTGATCCCGGCTCCCCACGCGTAAAGCGCATTCTTCTCCCCCGGCCCTGAGGTGAGGTTGGTGGCGGCGTAACCGGGGTGGGCCGCCACGGCGAGGACGTCAGCGCCGGCGGCAGTGGCTCGGCGCTGCAGCTCACTGGTGAACAGCAGGTTGGCGAGTTTTGACTGCGTGTAGGGCTGCCACCGCGAATACCGGCCTCTCTCCGAGTTGAGGTCGGCGAAGTGCATCCGGCCCAACCGGTGGCC
>JBPYFF010000543.1:0-13835 GCA_051984455.1 Acidimicrobiales bacterium
GACCGGCCGATGATCTCACCCGGCGAGCACGGTGGTGACGGCGCTCGACTGGCCGCCGCCCTCGGCGTGCCACCGGACGCGGTGCTCGACCTCTCCGCCAGTCTGAACCCGGTGGCACCGGACCTCATCCCGGCCGCAGGCCGTTACCTCGACGCCCTCATGCGGTACCCCGACCCGCAGCCGGCTACCAGATCGCTGGCCGCCGCCATGAACGTTCCGCCCGGCCGGCTGCTGCTGACCAATGGAGCGGCTGAAGCCATCGCCCTGCTGGCGGCCGAGCTCGGTCCGGGGTGGATCGACGAGCCCGACTTCTCACTGTACCGCCGTCATCTCCCGGCCGTCGATCCGGCCGGCCCCCGCTGGCGATCCAACCCCCACAACCCGAGCGGACGGCTGGCGGAACCGGCGGAGCAGGCCGGCGTTTGGGACGAGGCGTTCTGGCCGCTGGCCACCGGCACCTGGACGCGGGGCGACGGTGGCGCCATCGTGATCGGGTCGCTCACCAAACTTCTCGCCTGCCCCGGTCTCCGGATCGGCTACGTCTGCAGCGCCGACGAGGACCTGATCGACCGGCTGGCCAGGCGGCAGCCCCGCTGGGCCGTCAACGGCCTGGTCGCGGCCGCTCTGCCCGAACTGCTCGCGTCGGTGGATCTGCCCGGATGGGCGGCGCAGATCGTCCGCCTCCGCGACGAGCTTGCCACGACGCTGAACGCCCACGGCCTCGAGCCACAGCCCTCGGACGCCAACTGGCTGCTCGTCCGTTGTCCGGGACTTCGCCACCGGCTGGCGGGCGAGGGCATCCTGGTTCGCGACTGCGCCAGCTTCGGGCTCCCCGGCACCGTCCGGATCGCGGTGCCCGACGACCGCGGTCGGGCTCGGCTGGAGGAGGCGCTGTGCCGGGGCTGATGGTCTGTGGTACCACCAGCGACGCCGGCAAGTCGACCGTCGTCACCGGGTTGTGCCGGTTGCTCGCCCGTCGGGGCATGAAGGTCGCCCCGTTCAAGGCGCAAAACATGGCGCTCAACTCCTACGTCACCGTGGCGGGCGACGAGATCGGCCGGGCCCAGGGCATCCAGGCGGTGGCGGCCCGCACGACCGCGGAAGCAGCCATGAACCCGATCCTCCTGAAGCCGACGGGTGAGCGCACCAGCCAGGTCATCGTGATGGGCCGTCCCGTCGGACACCTGGACGCGGCGGCCTACCACCGGGGGAAAGCGGACCTCCGGACCGTCGTGCTGGATGCCCTCGAGGACCTGCGGACCCGCTTCGACGTGGTCATCTGCGAGGGCGCCGGCAGCCCGGCCGAGATCAACCTGCTCGATCGCGACATCGTCAATCTGCCGATCGCGGCCGCGGCCGGGTTTCCCGTCATCGTGGTAGGCGACATCGACCGGGGCGGCGTGTTCGCGGCCCTGTACGGCACGGTCGCCCTCCTGCCCCACCGCTATCGCAGCATGGTGAAGGGCTTCGTCATCAACAAGCTCCGGGGCGATCCCGCCCTGCTCCTCGACGGCCCGGCCGAGCTGGAGCGCCGCACGGGCATCCCCACCCTCGGGGTCCTGCCCTACCTCCACGACATCGCTCTCGACGCCGAAGACTCCCTTGCCCTTCCCCGGCAGTGGCGTCCTGCCAGGGAGCAGGACCCGCTGGACGTGGCGGTGATCCGGTTTCCCCGTATCTCCAACTTCACCGACCTCGACGCCCTGGACATCGAGCCGGGGGTCGCCGTCCGGCTGGTGGACGATCCGGGCGCGCTCGGCCAGCCCGATCTCGTCGTCCTGCCGGGCACCAAGTCGACTGTCGCCGACCTGCAGTGGCTCCGGGGACGGGGGTTCGAGCAGGCGATCTCGAGCCGGCTGGGAACGACCACCGTCCTCGGCCTGTGTGGTGGCTATCAAATGCTCGGCCGCGCCATCACCGATCCGGTCGAGGCGGGGCTCGAGTCGCCGGTGGCGGGATTGTCGTGCTTGCCGGTGGAGACCGTCTTCCGGCCGGAGAAGGTCACCCGCCAGCGGCGGGGCCAGGCCCTCGGCCACCGGGTCAGTGGCTACCAGATCCATCACGGCCGGACGACGACGGCCTCGCCGTGGATCGCGCTCGACGATGCCTACGGGAGCGGCCCTGACGGCGCAGTCCATGACCGGATCTTCGGCACCTCGCTCCACGGTCTGTTCGAGGAAGACGGCTTTCGCCGTGCCTTCCTGCGTGACGTCGCCGTCCACCGAGGCAAACACTTTCGGCCGGGGCGGGTGTCCTTCGCCGCCGCCAGGGAAGCCCGGATCGATCGGCTGGCTGACATGCTCGAACACCAGCTCGACCTGACGGCCATCCAGGCGCTGCTGTCATGATCCTGGTTCTCACCAACGCCGACACCGAGATCCTTGCTCTTCGCTCGGTGGTGGAGGGACTGCCCGACGGCTTTCCCCAGGTGCGGGCGGCCAACCCCGGCCGTCTGGGTGACCGGCTTCCCTCCCTGGACGGGGCGGAGATGGTGCTGGTTCGGCTCCTCGGCGGACGGCAGTCGTGGCGGGAGCCATTCGACCGGTTGCGGCGAACCTGCCGTTCCCGGCGGGTTCCCCTGCTCGCGTTCGGTGGCGAGGCGGCGCCGGACGCCGAGCTGGCGGCAGCGTCGAGCGTGCCGAGCGCAACCATCGCCCAGGCGTTCGAGTACCTGCTCCACGGCGGCCAAGCCAACACCGAACACTGGCTGCGGTTCGTTGCCGACACAGTGCTGCTCACCGGCTTCGGCTTCGACCCTCCCCTCGAGATTCCCGCCACCGGCGTCTACCGCCGGACCGCAGGCGCGACCCCCGACGGTCACCCTCCCACGGTGGCGGTCGTCTTCTATCGGGCCCATCTAATCGCGGGCAACACCGTCTTCGTTGACGACCTGTGCCAGGCCCTGGAAGACCACGGTGCCCGGGTGGTCGCAGCCTGGTGCTATTCACTGCGACCGGATGAGCACGGGCGGGTGCCGGCCGTGGAGCTGCTGGCGGACCAGCGACCGGATGCCGTGGTCACCACCGTCCTGGCCGCGGGGTCGGCCGGCGGGGGAGGCTCGGAGGGACCCGAGTGGGATGCCGGTGCCCTGGCCGGATTGGGGGTGCCGGTGCTCCAGGCCACCGCCGCGACCTCCTCCCGTGATGCGTGGGAGGTCAGCGCGGCCGGGCTTTCTCCCCCTGACGTGGCGATGAGCGTGGCGATCCCTGAGTTCGACGGCCGGCTCATCGGCGTGCCCTTCTCGTTCAAAGAGGAGGTCGACGACGGCGACAGCCTGGGCTCAGCCGTGACGGCCTACCGGACCGTGCCCGACCGGGTGGCCCGGGTGGCCGGTGTCGCGGTCCGGCTGGCCAGCTTGCGGCACATCCCGCTGGCGGAGCGGCGGGTGGCGATCGTGCTCTCGGCCTACCCGACCAAGCGGAGCCGGATCGGCAACGCCGTGGCTCTTGACACGCCGGCCTCGGTCATCGAGCTGCTCGGGGCGTTGCAGTGGGCCGGGTACCGGGTCGACCGGATCCCGGCGGATGGCGACGCCCTCATGGCCGAGCTGGCGTCGGCCTTCGCCTACGACCGGGATACCCTGACCGCGGCCCAGCGGGCGCGGGCGCCGGGCCGGTGGGCGGCAGCGTCGTACTGCCAGTGGTTCAACCGTTTGCCAAACGGTCTGCGGGCCAGGGTGGCGGAAGCGTGGGGCCCACCTCCGGGCGACATCTACCGGGATCCGTCGACGGGCGACCTCGTATTCGCCGGCCTGGACCTGGGGCACGCGTTCGTCGCCGTCCAGCCGCCCCGCGGCTTTGGCGAGGACCCGATTGCCGTCTATCACTCGCCCGACCTGGCCCCGACCCATCACTACCTCGCCTTCTATCGATGGCTCGACCAGGCCTGGGGGGCGGACGCCATCATCCACGCCGGCAAGCACGGGACGCTGGAATGGCTGCCGGGAAAGGGTGTCGGGCTGTCGAGCTCGTGCGCACCGGACGCCGCCCTGGGCGACCTGCCGTTGATCTACCCCTTCGTTGTGAACGATCCCGGCGAGGGGACGCAGGCCAAGCGGCGGGGCCACGCCGTCATCGTCGATCACCTGGTGCCGCCGATGACCCGGGCCGAGACGTACGACGACCTGGCCCGGCTCGAAGGCCTGCTCGACACCTACGCCCAGGTCGCCTCGCTGGATCCGTCGAAGTTGCCCGCGCTGCGACGGGAGCTGTGGGATCTGCTGGTCGCAGCCCAACTGCACCGAGACCTCGGTGTTGATGCCGCACCGGACGGGGACGAGTTCGACGACCTGATCCTCCACGTCGACGGCTATCTGTGCGAGTTGAAGGACGCCCAGATTCGAGGCGGACTTCACGTCCTCGGCCGGGCGCCGGCGGGGGAGGCAGAGCTCGACCTGGTGACCGCCATCACCCGCGCCCCCCAGGGGTCCGTGCCATCGCTGCGAACCACCGTCGCGGCCGGCCTCGGCGTCGACCTGGCAGAGCATCACCGGGCCGAGGTCGACGATGTGGAGGCCGAGTGCCGCTCCCGGCTGGCCGCGCTCCAGGCCGACGGGTGGCGCTATGACGGCGAGGACACCACGCTGCGGTGGGTGTGCTCCACCCTGGTACCGGCCCTGCGGGCCACCCCGGCCGAGATCGGCAGCGTGCTGGGGGCGCTCGACGGCCGCTTCGTTGCCCCGGGGCCGAGCGGCGCCCCGACCCGCGGCATGGCCCATGTCCTGCCGACCGGGCGCAACTTCTACTCGGTCGATCCCAAGGCTCTGCCTTCCCGGCTGGCCTGGGATGTCGGGCTCAAGCTGTCCGGGTCCCTGCTGGCCCGGCACCGGGAGGAGACGGGCAACTATCCCGCGTCGGTGGGCCTGGTGGTATGGGGTACGGCGACCATGCGCACGGGAGGCGACGACGTGGCCGAGGCTCTCGCCCTGCTCGGTGTTCGCCCTGTCTGGGCGCCGGAGTCCGGTCGTGTCACCGGGCTCGAGCTGATCGATCCCGGCGAACTGGGACGGCCGCGGATCGACGTCGTCTTGCGGATCTCCGGATTTTTCCGCGATGCCTTCCCGCATCTGGTCGAGCTGTTCGACGACGCCGTGCGGCTGGCCGGCTTCGACCGGGACGGCGATCCTCGTGTCTTTGGCGCCAAGCCGGGGGCGTACGGCTCGGGCATCCTGCCCCTGCTCGAGAGCCGCAACTGGCGGTCGGACGAGGATCTGGCCGCGGTGTACCTGGCCTGGAGCGGATATTCCTACGGGCGAGCCGCCATGGGACGGCCGGCCGGCGACGCCCTCCGCCGCCGGCTCGCCGCCATCGACGTGGCCGTCAAGAACCAGGACAACCGCGAGCACGACATCTTCGACTCCGACGACTACCTGCAGGATCACGGCGGGCTGATCGCCACCATCCGGGCCCTGACCGGGCGGCAGCCGAAGGCCTGGTTCGGTGACTCGGCCAACCCTGATCGCCCGGTCGTCCGCAGTCTGGCCTCGGAGGCAGCCCGGGTGTTCCGGAGCCGGGTGGTCAACCCCAGGTGGATCGAAGCCATGGGCCGCCACGGCTACAAGGGGGCATTCGAGTTGGCAGCCACGGTCGACTACCTCTTCGGCTACGACGCCACCGCCGGGATCGTCGAGGACTGGATGTACGAACGGGTCACCGCCGCGTACGTGGGTGATCCCGCTGTTCGCAAGTTCATGGAAGAGTCGAATCCGTGGGCATTGCGATCGATCGCGGAACGTCTGCTCGAAGCTCACCAACGGGGCCTGTGGCCGGCGTCCGATCAGGCGCTGGCCACGTTGCAGTCGGCCCTCCTCGAGGCGGAAGGATGGGCCGAGGGCCGGGAGGGGCCACCGTGACGCCCGTGGTGCCGTTTCCCTTCTCGGCCGTGGCCGGCCACGACGAGGTGAAGCTCGCCCTGTTGCTGACGGCCGTCGATCCAGGGATCGGCGGCGTGCTCCTGCGGGGACAAAAAGGAACGGCGAAGACGACGCTGGCCCGCGGCCTGTCCGCCCTGCTCCCGGGAGGGGCGCCGTTCGTGGACCTTCCCATCGGCGCGACCGAGGATCGAGTCACCGGGACGTTCGATCTGGCCGCCGCACTGGTCGGCGGCCAGCGCCGGTTCGAGCCCGGACTCCTGGCCGACGCTCACGGGGGTGTGCTGTACGTGGACGAGGTCAACCTGCTGCCCGACCACCTGGTGGACATCCTCCTCGATGTCGCCGCCAGCGGGGTCAATCGAGTCGAGCGGGAAGGGATCTCCCACACCCATCCGAGCCGGTTCGTGCTGGCCGGCTCCATGAACCCCGAGGAGGGGGATTTGCGGCCCCAGCTGCTCGACCGCTTCGGCCTGGCGGTGGAGGTCGTCACACCGGCCGACCCGGCCGTGCGGGCGGAAGGGGTCCGGCGGCGGCTCGCCTTCGACCGCGACCCGGCCGGCTTCGCCGAGCAGTGGAAGCCCCCGGAGGACGAATTGCGCGGACGGTTCGCGTCGGCCTGCCCGGCCCTCCTCGATGACGGCCTGCTGGAACAGGTGAGCCGCATCTGTGCGTCGGTCGGGGCCGAGGGGTTGCGGGCCGATCTGACCATCTGCCGGGCCGCGGCCTCGCTGGCAGGCTGGGAGGGGCGCCAGGCCGTCACGATCGACGACGTGCGCCGGGTGGCGCCGCTCGCCCTCGCCCACCGCCGGCGGAGGAGCCCGTTCGACACCCCCGGGATCGACCGCGAGGAGCTGGAGCAGGCGATCGAGGATTCTGGTTCCGGCTCCCTCGGCCGCGAGGCGACGGCCGAGCCGGATGAGCCGACCCGGGTGGTCCCAGTCGCGGCCGGCCCGGACAGGAGCCCGACTCGTCCGCCTCCGTCTTTGGGCCGGCGGTCGACCGTCGAAGGGCCGCGCGGCCGGATGATAGGCGACCGGGCACCGGACGTCGGGCCGGTCGAGTCGATCGCGATGGGTGCGACCGTCCGTTCCTCGATCGCCCGGCGGGCGGGGGCGGGTGAGGAGGCATCTCGGGTCTCTGGCGCCCTGGTCGAGCGGTCCGATGTCCGGGAGGCGGTTCGCCAGCAGCGGGCCGGGAACCTGATCGTCCTCGCGGTGGACGCCTCCGGTTCGATGGGCGTCGAGCGTCGCATGGAGGCGGCCAAAGGAGCGGTCATCAGCCTTCTCCTCGATGCCTATCAGCGGCGAGACCGGGTCGCGGTCGTCACCTTCCGCGATGAGGACGCTCAGGTCGTCTTGCGTCCGACCGGCAGTGTGGAGGTCGCCCGGGCCCGACTGACCGACCTGCCCACAGGAGGGAGAACCCCGCTGGCCGCCGGCATCCGGGCTGGCCTGGACCTGGCCGCATCGAAAGGCGGGGCGGCCGGCTACCAGCCGCTGTTGGTGCTGGTGACCGATGGCCGGGCCACCTCGGCCCCGACAGGGGCCCATCCCCTATCGGCCGCCCAGGCCGAGGCGGACGAGGTGCGCCGGCGGCGGGTGAGCGCCGTCGTAGTTGACGCCGAGGACGGTCCGACCCGGCTCGGCCTGGCCCGCCAGCTGGCCGGCGCCATGGGTGCCCGGTATCTCACCCTGGCGGAGCTGGCCGCCGGCGCCTTGCCGGCAGCGGTCTCGGGGCTGGCCCGTTCCGCCGAACCGCTCAAGTAGCGTTCGACCCGTGGCTGTGTCGCCGGCAACGGGGGCGCCGGCTGCGGTGTCGGCATCAACAGCAGCCGACCGCGCCCCGACGCCGCTGACCGGACTGACCGAGGCGGACGTCGCCCGGCGGGTCGAGCAGGGGCTCACCAACGAGTCCGGCCAGGGGACCAGCAAGCCGCTGGGGCACATCATCCGGACCAACGTCGTGACCCCCTTCAATGCGTTGCTGGGCGCGCTGGCGGTGATTGTGCTGCTCACCGGTGCCTGGCAAGACGCCCTTTTCGGTCTCGTCCTGGTCTGGAACTCACTCGTGGGCATCGTGCAGGAGCTCCGGGCCAAACGGACTCTGGACCGCCTGGCGGTCCTCAATGCGGCACCCGTACGGGTGCTGCGGGACGGCACCGTGCGGGAAGTGGCGGTCGACGACGTTGTCCTTGACGACCTGGTCCAGCTCCGGACCGGTGATCAGGTCGCGGCCGACGGGGTCTTCCGGGAGGTAGAACGAGCCGAGATCGACGAGTCCCTGCTCAGCGGCGAGTCCGACCCGGTCGCCAAGGGGGTTGGGGATCAGGTGCTGTCAGGAAGCATCGTGGTGGCGGGATCAGGGCTGGCCCAGGTCAGCAGAGTCGGGCAGGACTCCTTCGCCAGCCAGCTCACGGCCGAAGCCCGGCGGTTCACCCTGACCTCGTCGGAGCTGGTCGACGGGATCAACCAGATCCTCAAGTACGTCGCCATCGCGATCGTGATCACGGGCCCAATCCTGTTCATCAACCAGACCCGGACCACCGCGACCTGGCAGGAGGCAGTCCGGGGAGCGGTAGCCGGGCTGGTGGGGATGGTGCCCGAAGGCCTGGTGCTGCTGACCAGCATCACCTTCTTTGCCGCGGCGCTCACCCTGGCCCGGCGGCGAGTCGTGGTCCAGGAGCTGCCTGCCGTCGAGGGCCTGGCGAGGGTCGACGTCATGTGCCTGGACAAGACCGGCACCCTGACCGAGGGCGACATCGAGTTCGCGCAGCTGGAGCGGCTCGACGGCGAGCACGGCGGCGATGACGACCAGCTCGAGCAGGCGCTGGCCGCCATGGCTGCCGATGACAACGCCAACGCCACCCTCCTCGCCCTGCGCCAGGCCTTCCCGGAACCACCGCGGTGGACCAGGGCGGCGGCCGTCCCTTTTTCCTCCGCTCGAAAATGGAGCGCCGCTGCCTTCGAAGGACACGGCTCCTGGGTGCTCGGGGCACCGGAGATGGTCTGGCCAACCAACGACGGCGACGACCCGATCAGGGCCCGGGCCGACGAGCTGGCGGCGGCGGGTCACCGCACGCTGCTGTTCGCCTCGTCTCCCTCAGCGCTGAAGGACGAGCAGCTTCCCGGCGGGTTGCGCCCGGTCGCGCTGGTGACCTTTGCCGAGAAAGTCAGACCGGACGCCAGTGAAACCCTGCGCTACTTCACCGAGCAGGGCGTCACGCTCAAAGTCATCTCGGGTGACAGCCCGCGCACGGTCGGCGCGGTCGCCGGCCAGGTGGGGCTGCCGGGGAGTGCCGACTCCGTGGACGCCCGGGAGCTGCCGGATGACCCGGAGGAGCTCGCGGAGGCGCTCGAGACCCACAGCACGTTCGGGCGGGTGACGCCCCAGCAGAAGCGCTCCATGGTCGGCGGGCTCAAATCCCGCGATCACGTCGTGGCGATGACGGGTGATGGCGTCAATGACGCCCTGGCCCTCAAGGACGCCGACATCGGCGTCGCCATGGGCTCGGGGGCGGCCGCCACGAGGGCCGTCGCTCAGCTCGTGCTGCTCGACAGCGAGTTCTCGGTCATGCCAGGGGTGGTCGGCGAGGGCCGCCGGGTCATCGCCAACATCGAGCGGGTTGCCAACCTGTTCCTGACCAAGAACGTGTCGTCCCTCGTGCTGTCGTTGTCGGTGGCGGTGGCCAGGTGGCCGTTTCCGTTCCTGCCCAGGCACCTGACCCTGGTGAGCACGCTGGCGATCGGCATCCCCGGATTCTTCCTGGCCCTCGGGCCGGACAGCCGGAGGTTTCAGCCCGGCTTCGTCAGGCGGGTACTTCGCTTTGCCATACCGGCGGGCACGATCGCCGCCATCGCGGTCATGATCGGCTACGGGCTGGCTCGGGCCCAGAGCGCCGCGCCCGACCAGGCCAGGACGGCGGCGACCATCATCTTCACGATCGTCTCTTTGTGGGTGCTGGTCATCCAGGCCCGGCCGTTCCGACCCTGGAAGGTCGTCCTGGTCGGTTCCATGGCGGGGCTGTCGTTCCTGGCCTTTGCCCTGCCGGTGGGTCGTAGCTTCTACGACCTTCACCTGCCGTCGGCGGCGGTGGTGGTGCAATCCATCCTGCTGGGTGCGGGCGCCGCCCTTGCGGTCGAGATCACCACCCGCATCGCGACTCGCATTCACATGCACAGGACGGCGCCGGCCGCTGGCTAGCGGGGCGCCGGGGGCTGGCGGGGCCGGCCGAGCGGCGGGCGCAGGTAGCACAAGAGGTACATATATCGGTCCCTAGTGCTACTTGGGCCCGGAGCAGGCGGCACTTGCTGAGACCGCCCGCCGTGCCGCCCTGCGATCAGGAGGCGAGGAGCTCGTGGGCGTCGGTGCCCACCAGGTCCGCCCGGAGCTTGCGCAGCGCGTTGCGCTCGATCTTGCGAATGCGCTCGCCCGACAGCTCCAGCACCTCACCCACCTCGTCCAGGGTCCGGGGCTCGCCCCTGTCGAGGCCGTACCGGAGCCAAAGGACCTTGCGCTCGTTGTCGGCGAGCGGACGGAGGAGTCGTTCCAGTTCGTCGGGCAGAAGGGTCCCGACGACCTCGTCATAGGGACTCGGCGTCGAACGGTCGGCGATCAGTTCGCCCAGTTCGGTGTCGTCGGTCTCACCGACCGTCACCGACAGGCTGAGCGGCTCGTCGTCGTAGCGGAGGAGGTCGGCAGCCAGTTCTTCGCCGATCCCCACCTCGGCCGCCAGCTCGGCGTCCGTGGGCGCCCGGCCCAACCGCGCCTCCATGGCCGTCTGAGTCCGACGGAGCTTGCGGATCTGATCACCGACGTGGCCGGGCAGGCGAATGGTGCGGCCGGTGTTGTCGATCGCGCGGCCGATCGCCTGGCGGATCCACCACGTGGCATAGGTCGAGAACTTGAAACCCTTCCGCCAGTCGAACTTCTCCACCGCATGGATCAGGCCGAGGTTGCCGTCCTGGACCAGGTCCAGCAAGGGCAGGCCCGACCACTGGTACTTGCTGGCGATGGATACCACCAGCCGGAGGTTTGCCTTGACGAACGTGTCCGTCGCCTCTCCTCCCGCTCGCACGGCGCGCCGCAGCTCCCGCCGGCGGGCCGGCGCCAGCTTGACCCCGGACTGAAGTTCGGCCCCGGCCTCCTGACCGGCCTGGACCAGCTGCCCAAGCCGGGCTTCGTCGGCCTTGGTCAGCAGGGGATACCGGCCGACTTCGTCCAGGTACAGGCGAACCAGATCCTGGTCGCGCGCTTCTCGAGCTTGCGCCAAGCTTCCTTTCCTTTCCACATCTGTCGTTGGCAATTATGTAACGCTGCGTCACGTCGATCTATGCCAGCCCCCGGACGTGACGGCCGTCACACGATGGGCCCGTAGGCACTACTGTCCGCGGAAAAGGCGGGCGCCGCCGCTACTGTCGATACGTCTGGAACGGGCCATTCGGCCCCATCGAATGTTCCGAAGGAGTGTGATCCGATGGCGACGCAAGAAGGGTACTGCGTGAAGTGCCGGGAAAAGCGCCAGTTCGAGGGGCAGGAGGTGGAGCTCGCCAACGGGCGTCGGGCCGCACAGGGGCCGTGTCCGGTCTGCGGCACCAAGATCAACCGGATGCTGGGCGCCAAGAAGTAACGAACTCCGGCCGAACCCCGAGCCGGCCGTCGCCATGCCGTCGATGCCTGGTGAGTCACCGCGTCAACCACCGCGTCAACCGTCGCGTGAGCTGGTCGCCGTCCCCAACCCTCATCCGGGGCGCGAGTACGAAGTGCGCTGCGAGACGCCGGAGTTCACCTGCATCTGCCCGATGACGGGCCAGCCGGACTTCGCCCACGTGACCATCAGGTACGTCCCGGGCCACTCGATTGTGGAGCTGAAGTCGCTCAAGCTGTACCTGTGGAGCTACCGCCAGGAGGGCGGGTTCCACGAAGACGTCACCAACCGCATCCTGGACGACTTCGTCTGCGCCATCGGGCCGAGACGGGTGAACGTCCAGACCGACTGGCTGGTGAGAGGTGGCATACACACAGTGGTGGAGGCCTCGCACCCCTAGGAAGGGGTCGAAGGCCGGGATCTCAGCGCGTTCGGGCCGCATTTAGCCAGCATTAGGCTGGGCGGATGCCCGGTCGGTACTGGGTGGAAACCCTCGGTTGCCCCAAGAATCAGGTCGATTCGGAAAAACTGGCCGGGACCCTGCAGGCTGATGGGCTGCTTCCCGCCGCCGGGCCTGACGTCGCTGACCTGGTCGTGGTCAACACCTGCGCCTTCATCGAGGCGGCACGGGAGGAGTCAGTCAACACGGTCCTGAGCATGGCCGCTGCCCGGGCGCCGGGCAGCCGTCTGGTTGTGACCGGTTGCCTGGCCGAGCGCTACGGCGCCGAGCTGGCTGACGCCCTGCCCGAGGTCGACCTGGTGGCGGGGTTCGGTGTCCCGGTGAACCTTGTTTCTCCAACGGCCCGCCACGACGGCGCGCCCGGGGGCGAGCGGTCCACCTCGGCCGACCTGCGTCCGGGCGCCCCCGCTTCCCGCTTCGATCTGCTGAACCTGCCGCGGCCCAAATCGCCCTCTCCCTGGGCCTACGTCAAGGTGGCTGAGGGCTGCGACCGCAAGTGCGGATTCTGCGCCATCCCCTCGTTCCGGGGACCGCAGCGTTCGCGGTCGATCGACGCCATCCTGGCCGAAGTCGACAGCCTGGACGTCAAAGAGGTCGTCCTGGTGGCGCAGGACCTGGCGTCTTACGGCCGCGACGTCGGCCGTTATGGCGACATCCTTCCGCTCGTCCGGGCCGTGGCGAGACGGGTTTCGAGGACGAGGCTCCTCTATCTGTATCCCTCGGAGCTCACCCACGGTCTGATCGATGTGATCGGCGAGACGGGCTGTCCCTACTACGACCTGTCTCTCCAGCACGCATCGAAACAACATCTGCGCCGCATGCGCCGCTGGGGCAGCGCCGACCGCTTCCTCGAGCGGATGAGGACCATCCGGAATCGTTACCCCGGCGCGGTCTTCCGGTCGTCGTTCATCGTGGGCTATCCCGGTGAGACCGAGGCAGACCACGATCAGCTGCTGAACTTCCTCGCCGAGGCGCAGCTCGATTGGGCCGGGTTCTTCGCCTACTCCCGAGAGGAAGGAACCTACGCCGCGGGCCGGCCCGATGCGGTCGACGAGGGGCTGGTCGCCGAACGGCTGGGGGAGTGCAGTGAGCTCCAGGACGGCATAACGGCCCGCCGTCGCGCTGACCTCGTCGGCCAGGTGGTGGAGGTCCTCGTCGACCGGCCGGGCGCCGGCCGGAGCTACCGCGAGGCGCCCGAGATCGACGGCATCGTGCGCATCGGTCCCCCAGGCGGCTTCGAGGACGGCTTCGAGGACGGGTTTGAACACGGGTCCGGCTCCGGACGTGACCGCACCGGCGTCGCCGGTGAGTTCCTCAAGGTGCGGCTGACCGACGCCGTCGGTGTGGACCTCGAGGCCGAGCCGGTCTGAGATGGCGACCGACTTCGGCCCGTCCGCCCTGGCCACGCCCGCCAACGGGGTCACCGTTGGGCGCCTCCTCGCCGCGCCGGTCTTCATGCTCCTGGTGTTGCACTATCAGACGTCCTGGATCACGCTCGCAGCCTGGGCAGTCCTCGCCGGGACCGATGGATTCGACGGGTGGCTGGCCCGGCGGCACGGCACCACCCGCTCGGGGGCGTTCCTCGACCCGCTGGCGGACAAGTTCCTGGTGCTCGGAGCGCTCTGCGCACTGGTTGCCGTCGGGCGGTTCTGGTGGTTCCCGGTCGCGCTCATCGCGGCGAGGGAGATCGCGATTTCCCTGTACCGGTGGTGGGTCGCCCGCCAGGGTGTGTGCGTGCCGGCCCGCCCGCTGGCAAAGGTGAAGACCCTGGTGCAGGACCTGGCCGTGGGCGCCGCGCTCCTTCCCTTGACGGGGCACCGGCATCACCCCGACCTGGCCGAGACCGTCCTTTGGATCGC
>JBPYFF010000544.1:0-6622 GCA_051984455.1 Acidimicrobiales bacterium
TCGGTGGGCCTCCTTATTGGGATCACGTCGAGTCGATCCCGGGATCCCAGTACGTCTCGGGTGGCAGGCCTCGCTCGGCTCGAGCGCGCGTGAGGAGCCCGGTGACGAACTGTGCCTTGGCGGCGACATAGATGTCCATGTCACTGTTCGCAAGCTCACTGTTTCGTCGCTTGAGCGCGGCGTACCGCTCACGAGCGCCGGCGTCTTGTCGCAGCAGCTCCCGCAGTAGCCAGTGGTCGAGATGCGCCTTGTTGTTCTCCACGACGAGGTACAGGTTGTGCGCCGGCAGCCCTTCGTCACCTTCTGGCTGAAACGCCTCCCGACCGGGGACTCCAAGGTCACCTCGCCATTCGTAACCGATGCTGGCGAGGCGG
Organism: Acidimicrobiales bacterium; assembly: GCA_051984455.1. GTDB lineage: Bacteria > Actinomycetota > Acidimicrobiia > Acidimicrobiales > Palsa-688 > JBPYFF01. Next base: position 375 of record JBPYFF010000544.1, read on the forward strand.
TTGATCGCCGGTCGCACCTGCTGCTCAGAGCGGACGACGACGTCGAGGTCAATGATCGGCTTGGCGGCCATTCCGGGTACCGAGGTGGAGCCGACGTGGTCGATCCGTAACGCAATATCGCTCACCACGGGCCAGATTCGTAGTCGCAACGTCTCGAACCAATCCGGCCATTGCGGGTCATAGTCACTGACCACGATGTCGACCGTCACTTTGAGGGCCCGGACGTCGAACTCGCCCTCGATGGAGATGGCGGTGAGGCCGCGGTCGCTCCCTGCGGCGTGATCCTCGCCGGCTTCCCAGAGCGCCGCCCAACCAGCTCTGATGCCGCGCCGGTCGCCGTCCTGGCCGCTCACCCATCCCTCTCCCGCCATGACCGCGAGGAGCTGTTGACTGACGGTCGTGTGCCGTCCAATGAGGCCGCTGGCCGGCAGATAGACGACCTGCACGGCGACCGATGAGCCAGGACCGATCAGCCGGCCCACCCGGAAACTCGATCCGAAGTCGGCGACCGGGACGGAGACCTCCTCGTCAAACCGGAACAGTCGCACCCGGGATGATGACCTCCGGTGAGAACGCTCGGATGTCGCCCGGCGTTATCCCTCGAGGACCGGTGGCAGGCCGAGCGTCACCTTGCCGATGTACTCGTAAGCCTCATTGGGTGAGAGCGGCTGCATGAAGGGCCCGGCTCGCACGTCCCGATACAGGCGGGAGAGCGGGCTGTTGGTCATGTAGCCAGCCCCACCGGAGATCGTGAGGGCTCGGTCGACGACGTCGATCGCCTTACGATTGGCGACCAGCTTGGCGCACTGGAAGGTCCGGTTGAGCTGGTGAAGTTCATCGAGGGTGACCTCAGAAGGACGCCGGTCGAACAGATGAAAATCGATCAGCCGGCCGACTCGCTCGATGACCGCCCGGCAGGTCTCGAGGTCGGTCTGCATCTCGGCCACCTGATGCTGGATTCCGTGGCGTTCCGCGACCAGCCGGCCACTCGGTGCCTTCCTGCGGCTGGTCGCCATGGCGATGGCTTTATCGGATGCCGCTTCCGCAATCCCCAGAAAGGAGCCAAGAAGACCCTCGTTGCCGGCAGTGGCGATGACGATCGACAGTTCGTCGTCCTCACCCCAGTGCCCACCAATCGTCAGCGTCCCCTCAGGTACAACGCAGTCGTCGTACACGATGTCGTTGCTGCCTGATGCCCGCATACCAAGGGCGTCCCAGTTCTCGAGAATGGTCTGCCCGGCGGTACCCCGGAAGACGATGGCGAAGCCGGCCGTCTGTCCTTCGTCGTCGGGCGGAGTACGAACCGGGACAAAGAAGATGTCGGCCAGCGGCGAAAGGGTCCCGAAGATCTTTCGCCCGTTGATTGACCAGCCGCCCTCGACCGGGGTGGCCTCCACGAGCGGATGACGGATGTCCGTGCCCGGCTCGGTGACATTGGCCATGCCGATCGCGCCCGATCCGAGCAACGAAAGGTAGGCCGTCATCCGTCCGGCCAGCTCGTCGTCCCCGCCCTCTCGGCCTGCCGCCAACATCCGGCCGCCGATGAGACCGAAGGCGAGATGCATGTTGGCCGCGATCGCGGTGGAGCCGTCGCCGTAGGCCAAACGAGCGAGGCCCGCGCCGAGGTCGTGGGCCGAGGTCAACCCGAGCCCGCCGAACTCCTCAGGGACAGTCGCCCGGAGGAAGCCCGACTCCTTCATCGATGCAAAGACCTCGGCCGGGAAGGTGCCGTCCCGGTCGTGGTCAGCGGCGTGCTCGGCTGACTCCACGGCGTGGTCTTCGGCCAGCTCACAGAACTTGCGCCCTGGCTTGGTCCGCGGCTCGATGCGAAATTCCATTAGTCAGTCCCCTTCGCCGGCCCCTGAGTCTCGCGCCTGGCCGGCCGCCACGGAAGAGATCTTGGTCACACGTGGCCGTTCTGGGGCCGAGCGCTATGACCAGAATGCGTCATAGGAGACCTGGTCCTCGGTGAACTCCCAGAACTCCGTCGCCCGTCCTTCGCCATCAACGTGGTAGACGTGCACCTCCCGGGTGTCGAGGTGACGGCCTTTGCGCTGAGCCTTTTCCTGAACGAGGGCGATGGCGTGATCGTCATTAGCCAGCACGTCATGGACCTCAAACGCGAGCGTTCCATCGGTGTCCTGGATCAAAGTGGCGAAGAATCCGAGAACCTGATCCCGCCCCTTGTACTCGCCGCTGAACGGGTGGTGACCTCCGACGTGCCAGACGGCGTCGGGAGCGATCAGCTCGGTCACGGTGCCGATATCCCCGGTGGCGAAGGCGTCGTATCCCCGCCGGAGAATCGCGATGTTGGGATGCTCGGCCATGGTTCCCCTTTCCGACAATTCCGATAGCTTGCGACCTCCGTCGCGCTTCTGGGGAGAGTAGTGCACCTCGGGAGGTCGACTACTCTCCCCGGAACGCCGGCGACCGGGTTTGGCGCTCTTGCGCGATGATGGTGGGCAGCATGACCGAAGGCAACATCGGCTCTGATGCCGGTCCGCCGGCCTACCCGGTGAGCTTTGATGTCGACCGTCAGCTGTCGGATCGGAACCGGCTGACCGTGGCTTTCCGGATCATCCTGGCCATCCCCCACGTGGCGCTGGTCGGCGGGGCGATCATTGGGTTTGGCTTCAGCTGGTGGTCGACGGGAGGAGCGGTTGGGACCGCGGCTGGAGTCATGGCGGTGATCGCCTGGTTCGGAGTCGTGTTCGTCGCCGTCCACCCTCGTGGGTTATGGGACTTCGCTGCCTTCTACCTCCGCTGGCGGTCCCGGTCGGTGCCCTACCTGATGCTGCTGCGGGACGAATACCCCCCCTTTGGCGAAGGGAGCTACCCGACCTCGTTTGCGGTCAGCTGGCCGGACATCCCACGCAACCGCTGGTCGGTCGGACTCCGGATCTTCTACGTCATCCCCCATCTGATCGTGCTCATCTTCCTGAACCTCGCCTGGGTCGTGACCTCGATCGTGGCGTGGTTCGCCATTCTCATCACTGGCAGTTATCCCGGCGGCCTCTACGGCTTCGCCGTCGGGGTGATGCGCTGGGACCTGCGGGTAGAGGCATACCTCCTGCTGATGCGGGACGAGTACCCCCCGTTTCGACTGGCCGATTGAGATGGCCTAAACGTCGCGAGTGGCCACGAAAACGGGGATCTCGCGGTCGGTTCGCTCCTGGTATTCGGCGTACGGTGGATAGGCGGCGATCGCCCGCTTCCACCACTCGGCCCGCTCCTCTCCGGTCACCTGGCGAACCCGAACAGGGAATGGCTCGGGGCCGTCCTGGATCGTGACTTCATCGGGATGGGCGATGAGGTTGTAGTACCAGACCGGGTGCCGCGGAGCTCCGCCGTACGAGGCGACCAGGGCGTACTGCCCCTCGTGCTCCACCCGCATCAACGCGATCTTCCGCACTTTGCCGCTCTTGTTGCCTCGCATTGTGACGACAACGACCGGGAGGCCGGTGTTTCGAAGGGTGTTGGCGCCCTGGCCGTGTGAGGCCTCGTAGGCCTCTACCTGGTCCCGGACCCATCCAGCGGCACTGGGCGCATACTCCCCTGACAGCGTCATGCTGGTCACCCTCCAACGACGAATAGACGGCACAACTGGCTGGGGCCGTGCGTTATTCCTGCCCCCCTTCCCACCGGAGGCGAGCCTCTAACCTTGCGGGCATGTCTCTTCAGGTCGTGGGCGCTGGCCTTGGCCGAACGGGAACACACTCACTCAAGCTGGCCCTGGAGCAGCTGCTCGCAGGGCCGAGCTACCACATGCTCGAGGTGTTCGGGCACCCGGAGCACATTCCCGAGTGGCAGCGGGCCGTTCACGGCGAGACACCGGATTGGGACTTCATCTTCGATGGATATGTGGCCGCGGTCGATTGGCCGGTGGCCGCCTTTTATGACCAGCTGATGGAGGTGTACCCGGAAGCGATCGTCGTCCTGTCGTGCCGAGAGGACGGCGAGCAATGGTGGGCGAGCGCCAACGCGACCATCTTCCAGGCCATCGACCGGCTTGGCGAGGGGCCGCCAGGGCAACAGCAAATGGTTTACGACCTGCTCGATCTCCGCTTTACTCCCGACTGGCGGCAGCATGACGCCAGCGTTGCTGCCTACCTACGGCACAACGAGGAGGTTCGCAAACGGGTCCCACCCGGCCGGCTGGTGGAATGGAGGACCGGGGACGACTGGGGCCCGCTGTGCCAGGCGCTCGGTGTCCCGGAACCGGCAGATCCGTTCCCACATGTCAACACCAGGGCCGAGTTCCGGGCCATGATCGGTCTCGACTGAGTCCCGCGCCGGTAAGTTGGTCGAATGCACACCGCTGATCTGTTGACGGACGGGTTCGGCCGGATCGGTGAAGCCGTTCACGACGCTGTCCAGGGCTTGACGCCCGAGCAGCTGGCCTTTCGGGTTGACCCCGATGCCAACTCGATCGGCTGGCTGGTCTGGCACCTGACCCGCGTTGAGGACGACCACGTGTCGGCGGTCGCGAATACCGAACAGGCCTGGACCGCCAAGGGCTGGTTCGAACGGTTCGGATTGCCGTTTGCCGTCGGGGAGCACGGGTACGGTCACAGTTCGGATGACGTCGCGGCCGTCAAAGCGTCGTCGGGCGAGTTGCTGACCGGGTATTTCCGCGACGTGCAGGAGCAGACGATCAGATACGTGGCAGGACTGACCGATGCCGACCTCGATCGCATCGTGGACCGGCGCTGGGATCCCCCCGTCACGCTGGCGGCGCGGCTGGTGAGCGTCATCGCTGACGGGCTGCAGCACGCCGGACAAGCCGCGTTCGTCCGCGGCGTCATCTTGCGCACTTCCACCCGGCAGTGAGGCGGCCACCACCAAGCGGATAGCCGCGCAGAGACGGCCGCCTCACACCCGGCTAGACGCTCAGGGCGCGGTCGTGGCGGAGAAGATGTCGGTGTTGCCGAACGCCAGTGGACAATCGGTCGGGGGGAACGGCGTGGGCAGTGGGCTGGAGGTCTCCAGGGACTGCCGGTAGGCGTCGATCGCCGGGCAGTCGGCCGCGTTCCGGGAGTCGGTCCAGACTCCGACGCCGTAGGTGGGTGTCGCCGCCGCATATACGTAGTCGCCAAGGAACTCGGCGATCAGCGAGTTGGCACTCGACCCACGGGCGTCTCCCGGGCTACCTCGCTCCAGCGTGCTGAACGGGCCGACCGCTCCGCTCGGCCCCACCGTGGCCTGCCGGAACACACCGAGCATTTCCCGAGGTGACAAGGTGGTCGTCTGGAACGGGGTCGTGAAGCCGAGGTAGGTCAGGTACACCGTGCTGCCGTCGGGCGCGATGGCGGGAGCGGAGTACTCCGGACGATCGGTCCCTTCGGAGGCGACCACCGGGGACGACCAGGTCATTCCGCCGTTGGTCGAAGTCGAGACCAGGGTGTGTTCGTGGTTGAGCCCGTCGCGGCCGTCGGACCAGGCATCGACGATCTCGTTGGTTGCGCTCGCGCCGCTCGGAGCGCCGTTGGCGATGTCGACGCTGGCCGAAGCGGCCAGGTCGGACCGCGCTCCGGTGACGCCGTCGAATTCACAGCGGCCCTGCACGGGATCAAAGAAGAAGCAGGCGTCGGTCACCTGCTGGACCGGGATGGCCTTGCTCCAGCTCTTGCCGCCGTCGGTGGACTTGAACATCACGTGCTGGTTGTGGGCCGGCAGGGTGGACGTCGCCATGAACTGCTCGCCGAAGACGTAGGCGTTGCCGTGCGAGTCGGTCCGCACCGTGCAGCCCGAGACGCCGAAGGCGCTCTGGCCGTTCTTATTGTTGGGCGACGTGCCGGCCGGGACGAGCTGGTTAGAGCTCCAGGTGGAGCCGCCATCGCTGGAGACGAGCACGGTCAGGGGCGCAGGGGCGTTGGCCTGCGGGTGGGTGGAGTGCGACCGGAATTGGGCGTAGCAAAGGTAGGCCGTCCCGAAGAACGGGCTGGACGAGGCGTTGTCGGCCCAGATCTGGTCTTTGTCGGAAAAGGTGGTCGAGCTCTGCTTCGACGCGATGACCGGTGCCATCCAGGCAGACTGGTCGTTACCGGCCGCGGCAGTGACATCGTCAGTCCGTGAGACCGCGATCGCCTCCGTCCCCCGGAAGGCCTGGTTCGGCTTGGCGCTGAAGTTGTGGGTCAGGTTGGCGTAGTAGAGGCGAGAGCCGTTTGCCCACGAGAAGTGTCCGGCGGAATCGGGCCGGGGCCCGAACGAAAGCGCGGGGTCGCCGTCCGACACCAGGCCGGCCTCGA
>JBPYFF010000545.1:0-5868 GCA_051984455.1 Acidimicrobiales bacterium
AACGGCACCTCCCGGCCAAAGCGGGTCGCCAGCCCGGCTTCGGCCTCCACCCTGACGTCCTGACTGCGGGCCAGCAGGTGCCGGTCGGGCAGGGCGTACACCGCCCCGTCGGGGTCGACTCCGACAAAGCGACCGCTGCCGAGGTAGGCCTTCGCCCGGCCGGACAGGCTACGCAGAACGTCGTCGCCCCACGCTTTGGTGAGCTCGTCGCGGGATGGAAGATCCAACACGGAGGGCCGGGGCGCGGGCGTCGTGGTCATCGCAGCATGCGTCGGTGGTGGGACCGGCGGGGAGTCCGGACGGTCGGCACGGGTTGGTCTGCTGGCCGGCCGCATGGCGCCGAGAGCGGGCTTTCCCGCGGTGGGGTCAGCCGGCCGATCCGCCTCCGAGGGCGAGGGGCCGGTGCCGGCCCGGGAGGACGTGGACGGCACCACCGGAGGCGGACCGCCCTCGCGGCCGCCACTTTGCCCACCCCGGGAGACAACGCGCTCCAGGCGTTCGATGCGCTCCAGCAGGGCGGCGGCGCTGACGTCTGACTCTGGCCGGGCCAGGCGCACCAGGGCGACCTCCAGCGTCACCCGTGGGTCTACCGAGTCCCGCATCTCGGCCAAAGCCGTGCCGAGTCCTTCCATCGCTCGAACCAGAGCGGCCGGGCCGAGGCGGCGAGCCTGCTCCACGACAGGGGCGAGGGCGGTGTCGGGGAGCATCACCAGGCGCGGCGCCATGGTGGCGAGGAAGCCGTTGCGCAGATGGTCGAGGATGTCGGCCGCCAGCCGGCGAGCGTCCCGGCCCGACGCCATCCCCTTGGCCACCGCCAGCAGGACCTGGCTGACATCTCGGGCGGCCAGCCCGTCCACGATCTCCGCCACCACCTCCCCCTCGTCGTCGACCTCCCCCGCTCCCGCCACCTGATCGAGCACGGTGAGGGCGTCGCGGGCGGAACCGTGGCCTCGCCGCACCACCACGTCGATCGTGTCCCGATCGAGGCCGAGGCCGGCCCGCTCGTTGACCTCGCTCAGCAAGTCCCCCAGTACGTCGCTCGGTAGCAGGTGGAACTCGAAGTGAATGGTCCGGCTGCGAATGGTCGGCAGCACCTTCTGTGGATCGGTGGTCGCCAGCACGAACACGACATGGCCGGGCGGCTCTTCGAGCGTCTTGAGCAAGGCGCTGGACGCGTCCGGTGTGAGCTGATGGACCTCGTCGATGATATACACCTTCCAGCGACCCCGTGTTCCCAGCGGCACTCGGGCCAGCAGCTCGCGCATCTCGTCCAGACGGCGGTTGGACGCGGCGTCGAGCTCCTGGACATCGACCGACGCCCCTCGCCGGATCTCGACGCACGATTCGCACACCCCGTCGGGCTCCCCGTCTACCGGGTGGGCGCAGTTGAGTGCCATGGCCAGGATCCGGGCGGTCGACGTCTTCCCTGTCCCCCGCGGGCCGCTGAAGAGGTAGGCGTGATTGACCCTGCCCTCCCGGACGGCGTTCCGCAGGGCGCGGGTGACGTGGTCCTGGCCGCGAACGTCGGCGAAGCGCTGGGGACGAAACCGGCGATAGAGCGAGTGGTATGACACCGCCTCCGTGGTGTCGGAGGCGGCGCTCGGGGACATCGGCTGGTCGGCCACGAACGCCCAGCCTACGGCAGGCCTGTGACGACGAACCCGGCCCTCAACGCGACGGCCAGGCGATCTGCGGCACACGACACGATCCGCTGAGGGCTGCTGCCGTCAGGCCCTGACCCGGTTCACGGTGCATCGTTGCGCAGGACCCGACCGCCGCGTTCAGGGCCGGGTTGCACCACGAGGTTAGCCCGCCGCCGGCGCCCTCTCACCCCTGCGCCCGGGGGTAGCCTGATCAGCCGACATCCGGAGGGGTGCGAGAGCGGCCGAATCGGCACGATTGGAAATCGTGTGTCCTTCACGGGACCGTGGGTTCAAATCCCACCCTCTCCGCTCACGAAAGCCGCAGCTGGGGACATTCCCACGAAGCCGGGCAATGGGCATCAGTACGGTCCGTTCGGTCAGCCGGGAGCGGTCATGTCGTAGTGGCGTTTGAGTTCGTTGGCGTACTGGACGCCGAGTGTCCGGCCGTTCTCGGCGATCCACTGCGAGATGCTCGTCGCGCCGGTCGGGGGCCCGTCGGTGTCGGCGAGACCGTCGGTCATGGCGTGGTATTCCTCAGGGGTAATCAGCTTGTCGTGAACGATGACGTTCAGAATCGAGCTGAGCAGTGGGATGGCTGGTCGGGGCACATGAACGACGGCTGATCGTGCTCGGGTGGCGAGGCGGATCATGTCAACGAGTTGCCTGAAGGTCGGACGTTCGGGCCCGACGGCATCAAGGACGGCGTTGGTTCGCTCGGCGCCTTTGGAAACAGCGAGGTTGGCGAGGTCATCGATGTGGATGGCGCGAATCCTGTAATCGCCGCGCCCGCCAATCGCGAACACGGGGAGGCGGCGCAGCAGCCAGGCGATGTTGTTGAGCAGCACGCCGTCGCCGCCGAAGAGGATGGCGGGCCGGAGCACGGCGTAAGAGACGCCGATCTCGGCGAGGATCCTCTCGACCTGCGCCTTGCCTCGGAAGTAGGGATAAGGGCTGGCGATGTCGGGGTTGGTTATCGACAGGTGGACGATTCGCTCGACCCCGGCCTGGCGGGCCGCGTGGAAGAGGGTGCGGCTGTTGGCGACAGCAGTTTCGTGGTCGATTGAGCCGCGTGCGAAGCGCACCCAGTAGGTGTTGTACAAGGTCGTCGCTCCCTGCAGGGACTCAGTCAGATCGATGGGATCATCGAAATGGAGCGGTTTGACCTCGACCTGCGAGTTCGTCCCGCGACGATGCGGGTGTCCGGTCAACGTACGCACATGCCTGCCCGCGGCGAGGAGCTCTCGAGCGATGGCCGCCCCTGAGTAACTGAACGCTCCGGTCACCACGTCGAAACCCTCGTCGGGCTGGGCACGTCCCATGCAGGCGTCGGTCACCACTGTCGTCTGGTTCACGTATGTTCCTTTTCGGGTTGCTGGACGTTGAATGGGGCGAAGAGCTCGATGAGCTTTTGGGCGCCCTCGAACAGTTGGATCGCTCTCGTACGGTCGCCGTCCAAACGGGCCAACAACTCGAGGCCAAGAAACAAGGCGACGAGCGCGTGGCCGACGTCGTCGGCCTGCACTAATTCCGGCAGACCGACTTCGGTCAAGCCGCGGCGCAATGCGTCGGCGGCGAATTGACGCCACGGCGCGATCCGGGCGGCCACTTCGGGTCCGAGTCCGGGTGTTGACGACGCGGCGTTGATCATCTCCGCAAGCACCGTCAAATAACCGGCGTCGAGGTCTTCGCGGAAGACCAGCTCAGCGAGCTGGAGTATCCCGCTGATGCCCTCGCTGTCCTCGAGGACAGCGCGGTAGTGGTCGAAGCGGCGGGCGCTCACATCGTCGAGTGCGGCCAGCAGCAGATTCCCCACAGACCCGAAGTGGTAGAAGACCAGGGCCTGGTTGCACCGGGCTCGCCGGGCGATCTCTCTGGCGGTGGCGCCGAAGAACCCCTTTTCGCGGAGCGCCTCGTTCGCGGCCGAGATCAGCCGGGCGCAAGTGTCCCGAGAAGTCCGGCCCTGGCGCTCACCGACTGTCGTCTTCCCGCCGGCCCTCGCCACCGCAGCTCCCCTAATCAATAAGATTGAGCAATTGCTCAAGGATGGCTCAGGGGAAAACCCTCTGTCAAGCCCAACTCGCCGAAGGTAAGCGCCCCGTGTTGGGCCGCATCTCCGTTCACGGGGCCGGTACATCCGCATGCGAGACAAATCGCCAAAGGGCTGAGACGGCTCGGTTGGTAAGGCGATCGGGCAGCGTGCAGACGGCGATGTCGAACGCCGGGAGCGCCGCATCCACGGGGAGAACGTGAAGGCTGGCGCCCAAAGGGCTTTTGCGAGCGACCAGCTCGGGCACGACGCCGACGCCGGAGCCAAGTGACACCAACGAGAGCACGGCTTCGTGCCCGGAGGCTTCGGCCGCGACGGTTGGGCGAATGGCCAGGCGCCGGAACCACCGGTCGATAAGCACCCGGGTGAGGCCGGTAGCAGGCAGAACGAAGGGCACCTCGGTCCAGACCGGAGAGGGCCGGGAGGGGACCGACCAGGCGGTGCTCGAAGGGGCGACGAACACGAGTGTGGTGCGGGTCAACACCTGCGCGAGAAGGTGGCGGGGGCGTCGATCCGGCAATGGAGCGACGGTTGCATCGACGGCTCCAGTCATGAGCCGATCAAGGGCCTCGGCCGCGTAGCCGGTTTCCAGCGCGAGGTGGATGCCAGGATACGCCTGACGGAACCCGGCCAGCAGTTCAGGGACGAAGGACTGGCTGGCGGTCACCGTGCAGAACAGCGAGAGCGTCCCGCTGACCGATTGGCTGTCGGGGTCGGCGGAGGCGAAGGTTTCCCAGGCGTCCAGCACCCCGCGCACGAACCCCTGAAAGCGGACCCCCTCGGCGGTCAGGGTGACCGTGCGCCGGTCTCGTTCGAATAACCGGGAGCCGATCTCGTCTTCCAGCCGGCGGATCGTGCGGCTGAGTGTGGAGGACGTGACGTGGCAATCCGCCGCGGTTCGCCCGAAGTGCAAGCTGCGTGACAGATGGTCAAAGAGCCGTAGATCCTCAAATGCTCTCATGCAGACTATGCAACACAGTGTTCAGTGAGAATCACTGGACGCAACACTAATCCGCGTGTTCGATGAGCGCATGGTTAATACGCGCTTCAGTTCCCAGATCTTTCCCGTCCAGGACATCGAGCTGGACGGCAGGACTGAGTCACTGCTTGTTGGCGGTCGGCACCTGCTGCCTCTATTGCCGGACGCGTTCCGGGGGGTTGATCAGATCGCGGTCGTCGGCTGGGGATCGCAAGGTCCGGCCCAGGCAGCCAACCTGCGCGATTCCCTGGCGGCCAGCAAGACGCATGTGACGGTTGGGCTGCGAAGCGACTCCCCGTCAATGCGCTCGGCTCGTGCGGCGGGCTTCGACGAAGCGGATGGGTCGCTGGGCGAGATGTTCGAGATGATGTCCCGCGCCGACCTGGTCCTGCTGCTTATTTCCGATGCCGCCCAGGCCGAGCTGCACACCAAGGTTTTCGACGCCCTGCAGCCGGGGGCAACCCTGGGCCTGTCACACGGCTTCCTGGTCGGATATCTGGGTGCCATAGGCGAGGACTTCCCGGACGACATCAACGTCATCGGCGTGTGCCCGAAGGGGATGGGGCCTTCAGTCCGTCGTCTCTATGAGCAGGGCGCGGCCACGACCGGTGCCGGCATCAACTGCAGCTTTGCGGTTGAACAAGACATCGACGGCTGGGCGACCGACATGGCGTTGGCCTGGGCCGTCGGCATCGGTGCTCCCTACACGTTCAAGACAACGCTGAGCTCGGAGTACCGATCCGATGTCTTCGGCGAACGCGGTGTGCTGCTGGGAGCCGTCCACGGCCTGGTCGAAAGCCTGTACCGCTGGCACCGGGACAACGGTGCCGACGAAGAAGGCGCCTTCGTGCGTGCCTGCGAAACCATCACCGGGCCAATCGCCTCCACCATTTCCAAGGCCGGCCTGCGTGGGCTATTCAGCGGGCTCGAAGCGACCGAACGAGACCAGTTCGCCCGCGCCTATTCGGCCACGTACGAGCCGGTGACCGCGATCCTCGCTGAGATCTATGACGAGGTCGACTCCGGACGCGAGCTGCAGGGGGTCATCGCCGCCAGCGAGAGGCTGAAGGCGCACCCCATGGCCAAGATCGAAGGGACCCCCATGTGGCAAGCCGGCGCCACGGTCAGAGCGAGCCGGTCGCAGCGACGCACACCCATTGATGGCATCGCCGCCGGGGCTTTCTCAGCGGTGATGACTG
>JBPYFF010000546.1:0-2763 GCA_051984455.1 Acidimicrobiales bacterium
TCGTCAACTACCTCGGCTCATGCGGTGGCGCCCTTGTCTTTCACGGGCGGCGGCTTGACGCTCACGCGGACCGGGTCATCAATTCGCTCCACCGACACCTGGAGCGCGAGACCGACGACAGGCTCCGCCTCGGCATGCACTTCCCGGTCGGCTGGGACCCATTCTTCCGCGATTGGATGCCCCTGGCCGCCGTCTCGGCGGGTGTTGTGGTCTTCATGCAGACCAGGTGCGCCAGGCCTGCCCCGCGAGCCCGAGGGCGGCCCAGACGGTCCGAGGACGTCGGCCAATGCAACGACTTTGTGCTGAGTTTCTGCTGACCTGCCACTGCCTGCTCCGGAATTCAGGATCCGTGCAGGCCTCTGACCATGTCGACGGCGCTCGAAAACTGGACAGTTTCGGCGTGCGAAGAGTGAACGGTTTGGTCAGTCTAGGGATTCTTGCTCGGCCTTGATGCTGGGCAGGGTGTCGACGCCGCGGTCGCGGAGTCGGTAGCTGGCTCCCTTCAGGGCGATGACCTCGGCATGGTGCACGATCCGGTCGATCATCGCGGCGGCGACGACCTGGTCGCCGAAGACGCCGGCCCAGGAGCTGAATGGCAGGTTCGAGGTCAAGATCAGCGAGGCGTGCTCGTAGCGGGATGAGACGAGCTGGAAGAACAGGTTCGCGGCGTCTTGTTCGAAGGGCAGGTAGCCGACCTCGTCGACGATGATCAGCCCGTAGCGGCGCAGCCGGGTGAGCTCGCCGCCCAGGCGTCCGCGGTCGTGGGCTTCGGTGAGCCGGGCGACCCAGTCGGTGGCGGTGGCGAACAGGACTCGGTGTCCTGCTCGGCACGCGGCGATTCCCAGCGCGGTGGCCAGGTGAGTCTTCCCGGTCCCGGGTGGGCCGAGCAGGACGACGTTGCGGTGCTCGGTCAGGTAGGACCCGGACGCCAGGGCCTGCATTGAGGTGCGGGCGCTGGGTTGGTGGTCGAAGTCGAAGTCCTCCATGGTCTTGACCGCCGGCATCCCGGCGGCGCGGATCCGCAGTTGGGCGCCGGATGCGTTGCGGGCGGCTACCTCGCGTTCGAGGACCGCAGCCAGGTAGTCCTCGTGGGTCCAGCCGGCGTCACGGGCGTGGTCGGCCAGCCGGGCTGCGGACTCGGTGACTCGGGGAGCCTTGAGGCAGGCGGCCAGGTGGCTGATCTGCTTGAGCGTCTCGCTCTGGGTGGTGGCTTTCACAGCGGGTTCACCTCCTCGACGTTCAGGCCGAAGGCCCGGTCGTAGTCGCGCAGGTCACGGACCAGCCCGTCCTCCTGCGTCGCCGCCGGTGGCGCCGGGTGTTGGTAGGCGTGCCGCAGCGCCGCGGCCGTGGCCACGTGCGCGGGGTCGGTGACGGTCATCTGGCGGGCCCACCGCCGCTGGTGGACCGCGACCAGGCGGCCACCATGTCGCACCCGCACGCTGTCCAGGTCCGCGGTGACATCGACCCGACCGCCGATCGCGGTCGGATCAACGGAGTAGTCGCTGGTGTCGATCCGCACGTAGTAGTCCCGGCCCAGGCGCACATGGTTGCGCCAGCCCAGGTGCAGCACCGCCGGCGGCAACGGCAACATCGCGTCCTTGTCCGCGTCGAGCAGATCCACCGGGCGTGCCTTCAGGGTGCGCACCTGCCGGGAGTTCGCGGTCGCGAGCCACTGGGTGAACTGGTCGTTGAAGTCGGCTGGTGACTCAAAGTGCCGGCCCGGCATGAAGGAGGTCTCGAAGAACCCGTTGCGCCGCTCGACCACTCCTTTTGACTCCGGATCCCTCGGTGGCAGGAGCACGACCTTGGTCGCCAACGTGCCCGCGAACACCGCGACCGGTTCGGTCGGCCGGCCCCGACCGATCCCGGGCTCGTTATCCCAGATCAGCCGACGCGGGACCCGCCCCAGCTGCTGCAGCAGCGACCACGAGCCCAACAGCAGGTCCGGGGTCTTCCGGGTCGGGATCATCCGCCCGACCGTGAACCGCGAGTGCGCGGCCGTCATCACCAGCACCGGCAGCAGCTGTCGGGAGCCGTCCTCAAGCATGATCTTGCGCGGCGGGAACCACAGATCGCATTGCGCAGCCTCCCCCGCCGACCACGTCAGCCGGTCGGCCGGGTCGATCGGGCGATGCTCGGCCCGAACCCTGGACACGTTGTCGCGGAACCAACGGATCGATCCCGTCCACCCGACCCGCTCGGCCAACACCGTGGCCGGCATGTCCGGGGTCTGCTCCAACAACTCACGCACCCGCGGCTCGAACGGCGTAAACGAGGTCGGTGCAGACCTCCGCTCGTACTTCGGCGGCCCATCAGAGGCCACCGCCTTCACCACCGTCGTCCGGGAGATCCCCAGCCGCCTAGCGATCTTGGCCTTCGGCACCCCCTCCGCAGCCAGCCTCCTGATCAGCGCCCAGTCCTCCAAAGTGATCACACTCCAATCGTCGAGAGAGTGTTCACTTTCCGAGCGCCGTCACCGTCCAGTTTTCAAGCGCCGCCGACAGACCAGCGGGTTTGGTGGAGCTGAGGGGACTCGAACCCCTGACCCTCTCATTGCGAACGAGATGCGCTACCAGCTGCGCCACAGCCCCAGGACGTCGCCTTCGCGAGCACCGGGTGGTGCCCCTGGCGATGCGAAGCGCAAGGCTAGCACCGGGGATCGGTCCCGCCCGAATCGGTCGGCGACGGCTGCTGCGGTCAGGAGCCGACGGCCTCGTCGCTCGCGGCGTCCTTGCGCGAGACCCGGCGGCGCACGCGGTCGGC
>JBPYFF010000547.1:0-4645 GCA_051984455.1 Acidimicrobiales bacterium
GGCGTCGAGCACCCCTTGCCGCCAGCGCCGGAGCTCGGTGCCGAGGTCCGGCCAGCGGCGGTCCATCAGGTCACGCAACCAGGTCCCCCGCTCGGCCAGCCCGATGCCGTCGGGCGTCGCAATTTCCGCGACCCTGACGTCCACCCGGGCGGAGGTGCCGGAACGGCGTTCCAGCGGCAAGGTCGTCTCCCTGGCCCGGCGCATGGGGCTCACCACCACGGGCAAGCTACCCGGCAGCCGCTCGATCAGGCCTTCGGCCTGGGCCCGGCCGATGTCATCGAGCCCGGGATCGAGGTCGCCGTCCCATGAGCCGGCCGCCTGAGCGTGACGAACGAGGTACAGGCGCACCGGCTTACTTGATGGCCCCTGTCTCGAGCAGCTTGGCCACGTCGGCTTCCCCGAACCCCCAATCGGTCAGCACCTCGACGGTGTGCTGGCCGGCATGGGGCGGCGGCATGGCGATACCGCCCGGTGTCCGGCTGAACCGGGGCGCGGGCGCGGGTTGGGCGACGCCGGCCACGTCGACGAACGTCCCTCGGTGGCGGTTGTGCGGATGGCTTGGCGCTTCCGCCATCCCCAGCACCGGCGCGAAGCAGACGTCGGTCCCTTCCATTCGCTGGCACCACTCGTCCCGGGTCCTGGTCTTGATCACCGCCGCCAGCCGATCCTTCATGGCGGGCCACGTCGTCCGGTCCATCTGCTGGGGCACACCCTCGTCCGCCAGCCCGGTCAAACGGATCAACTCGGCAAAGAACTGCGGCTCGAGCGAGCCGAACGAGACATACTCCCCGTCCGCCGTCTCGTAGACCTCATAGAACCAGGCGCCGGTGTCCAGGATGTTGGTGCCGCGCTCGTCCTGCCAGGCACCCAGCGCCCGCATTCCGTAAATGAACGTGGCGAGCAGCGCCGACCCGTCGACCATGGCGGCGTCAATGACCTGGCCCTCACCCGACCGCTGCGTTTCGAGCAGACCGCAGACGATGCCGTAGGCCATCAGCATCCCCCCACCCCCGAAGTCGCCAACCAGGTTCAGCGGCGGGACCGGCGGGTCCCCCTTGCGGCCGAACGCGGAGAGGGACCCTGAAAGGGCGATGTAGTTGATGTCGTGCCCCGACATTCCCGCATAGGGACCGTCCTGGCCCCAGCCCGTCATGCGGCCGTACACCAATCGGGGGTTGCGGTCGAGGCACACCTCGGGGCCGATGCCCAGCCGCTCGGCCACGCCCGGCCGGAACCCTTCGATGATCGCATCCGCCTGCTCGACCATCTTCAACACCGTCTCAACCCCGTCGGGGTGCTTGAGGTCGACACCGACCGAGCGGCGGCCTCGATTGAGCACATCCCGTGACGGCTGAGCCGGGTCGCGACCGGCGACCGACTGGGCCCGATCGATCCGGACCACCTCGGCCCCCATGTCGGCCAGCATCATGGCCGAGAACGGTCCCGGGCCGATGCCGGCGATCTCGATGATCCGGTAACCGGAGAGCGGTCCTGGCATGTTGAGTGCTCCTTTATGCCGCTTATGCGGCGCTATGCCGCGGGGGTCGCCGCCCGCGCCGCGTTGTCGACGATGGCACTGACGATCTGCGGCCACAGCCCCACCGGCAGATCGTGGCCCATGCCCGGAAGGACGACCAACCGGGCGTCAGGAATGGCGGCCGCCGTCGCCCGGCCCCCGGTCACGTCGACGAGGGGATCGGCCTCGCCGTGGACGACCACGGCCGGAACGCGCAGGTTGCCGAGGGCCTGGGTCCGATCCGCTTGCGCCATGATGGCAAGCAGCTGACGGGCGACGCCTTCGGGATCGTGGTCCCGGTCCCAGGCCCGACCGGCGCGTTGCTTGACCGTGGCCTGGTCGGCGGGGTAGGAGGGTGAGCCGATCACGCGGTTCACCCTTACCGCCCGCGCCATGGCCTCGTCGCGAGTCTGCGGCGGCGGCGTGAGCAGGACGCCCATGGCCTCAGGGCTCGGCTGGCCGACCGAGGGGTCGCCGGTCGTCGACATGATCGAGCACAGCGACCGGACCTTCTCCGGGTGCCGCAGAGCCAGCGCCTGGGCGATCATTCCGCCCATCGAGGCTCCCACGACGTGAGCGGCATCGACGCCGAGGCCGTCGAGGAGGCCGGCCGCATCGTCCGCCATGTCCTCGAGGTGGTAGCTGCAGGAGGAGAAATCGCCGGCAAAGGCGGCCGCCAGGTCGGGCAACGGCCCGCCCCGTATCTTGCTCGACCGGCCGACGTCGCGGTTGTCGAACCGGACGACGAAAAACCCCTCGTCGGCCAGCCGCTGCCAAAGGCTTCGTCCCACGCGATCTTCTGCACGCTGAAGCCCATGATGAGCAGGATGCAGGGATCGCCAGTGGCGCCGAAGCAGTCATAGTCGAGCTCTATCCCGTTGGCCGGCATCGTTGGCATGGGCCGATCTTCCTCGCCCTTGACCGGACGGTCAAGCTGAACGGGGGCGAATCCGGTAGGCGCAATGGTGCTGGCCCGACGCCATGTGCGTGATCCGGTCGATCTCGGCGTCGGGCATCGCCTCACGCAGGAACCCGATTTCGCTCGAGCAGGCCTGGCCGTACCGGAAGGCGACCTCGAGGATGGCGCAGTTGTGCTCCACGATGTACCAGGTCCCGTCCTCGCTGTCCCGCTCTACCGCCGCCAGATAGCCGTCCTCGTCCAGGATCCGGGCCAGTTCCTCCACCCGCTCGGGGAACGATCGTCCGGCCAGGCGAGCCGCCGCCTGCTCGACCCGGCGCTGACGGCGACGGTCGAACAGCCGGTCGACCGTGCCCGGTTCGTCGGCCGCCAGGTAGTCCAGCAACTCGCAGGTGAGATCGCCGTACGTCTTGGGAAAGAGGTCCTCGGCCGCAGAGGTCACCGAGTAGAAGTGCCTCGGACGGCCGGCGGCGCCCCGTTGCTCCCGCACCCCCACCAGTCCCTCCGCGACCAGCGCGCTCAGGTGCTGGCGCACCGCGCTGGGTGTGATGGCGAGGGCCTCGGCCAGTTCCTCCGCCCGGGCTTCACCGTGCTTCTTTATGGTCAGCAGGATCGCCCGCCGGGTGGCGGACTGGGCTGAGGTGACCGACACGATGACATTCTAGCGATTGATGGGAAAAGAAAGGTTTTACTTGTTCAATATGGACGCCAGCAGTACGATCCGTCCATGGGCACGACGGAGATCACCGGTGTGGATGCGGGTTCGTTCGAGAAACTGCAGGCCGACGGGATGCTGCTCACCAAGGTCGGCAGCCACGGCGTGTGCGTGTTCTGGCACGAGAACGAGGTGTACGCCGTCGACGACCGGTGCCCTCACCTGGGATTCCCCCTCCATCGGGGCACGGTTGAGCAAGGTCTGCTGACCTGCCACTGGCACCACGCCCGCTTCGACCTGTGCTCGGGCGGCACCCTGGACCCCTTTGCCGACGACGTGCGGACCTATCCCGTTACGGTCGTCGAAGGCCGGGTTGTGGTGGGCCTGCCACCCGACGGAGACCGCGGCGCCGCCCTGCTCAATCGCCTGGACGACGGCCTCGAGCAGGGCCTCACCCTGGTCACGGCCAAGGCGGTTCTGGGCCTGCTCGACGCCGACGTGCCGTCGGCCGAGATCGTTGAACGCGGTGTCGCCTTCGGAGCCCGGCACCGGGGCGCGG
The DNA here is from genome assembly GCA_051984455.1 of Acidimicrobiales bacterium. Classification (GTDB taxonomy): domain Bacteria; phylum Actinomycetota; class Acidimicrobiia; order Acidimicrobiales; family Palsa-688; genus JBPYFF01. Next base: position 3,650 of record JBPYFF010000547.1, read on the forward strand.
GCTGGGGCGCCGGGCTCAGCGTCCTCGTCGCCATGGCCAACCTGCTGCCGCAACTGGAGCCGGCCGATCGGGCCCTTGCCCTCGTCCATGGACTGGCGTTCGTTTCGCGGGACACTCGCGGCCACCCGGATCGCTTCCCCCTGTCCCCGTTGCCGACGGCGTCGCTGGCGACCGGCCAGCTGACCGGGTGGTACCGCCGGTTCATCGACACCCGGACCGACGACGCGGCGGAGCGAACCCTGGCCACGGCCATCGCCAGCCTCCGCCGTCCCGCGGTGGAGCGGCTGATGTTCGCCGCCCTCACTGACCACGTGTTCGTCGATGGAGGCCATTCCCTCGACTTCACCAACAAGGCGTTCGAGGCCCTCGATCTGCTGGGGTGGGATTCGGCCCCCCTGGTGCTGTCGAGCCTGGTGCAGCAGACGGCCGCCGCCCGGCGGCACGAGGAAGAGGGGGCGTGGCGCCACCCCGACGATCTGGCCGGGCTGGCGGCGGGGGCGGCGTCGCGGCTTTCGGGATGGGATGCCGCGACCCCGGGCATCCCGGATGACGCCGTCGAGTCGGTCGCCTGGCGTCTGCTCGACGACGACCCGGCGAACGTCACCGACGCGCTGTTTGGCGCGCTCGAGGAGGGTGCGACGCCGGAGCAGGTCGGGCGGGCCGTTGCCCTGGCGGCCGGACTGCGGATCACCCGCTTCCATGTGCAGAACGACCACGGCGACTGGGACGTCGTGCACCACGGCTTCACGTACGCCAACGCACTTCACCAGGCCCTGTCCCGGCAGCCCTCGGCCGAACTTCTCCGCGGCGCGGTGCACGGGGCCCTGAAGGTGTACCTCGACCGGTTCCTCAACGTCCCCGCCGCCCGGCTGCCCGTGGTGGCCCCGGGCGGTGGCGCCGGCGATTTGGGCGAGCTCCAGGCGTGCTGGGATGAGCAGGGCCGGGTCGACCAGGCCGGCAGCATCGTGGCCCGGTGGGTGCTGGCTGACGGCGATC
>JBPYFF010000548.1:0-6876 GCA_051984455.1 Acidimicrobiales bacterium
AATGTGGCGTACCTTGCGCTCCGGGAAGGCGAGGCCGGTCTGCTCACGGTGCGGCTCGAACTGTTCCAGCCCCTGCAGCCCATGCTGGCCGCCAGCGCCGGCGACGTCGAGGAAGCCATCGGCGTGAACGGGCTGTCGTCGGTCGAGTGGAAGATCGATGGCGCTCGTGTCCAGGCCCACCGCCAGGGTGCTGAGGTGCGGTTGTTCACCCGCAACCTGAACGACGTCACCGCCCGCCTGCCGGGCGTGGCCGAGGTGGTCTTGTCATTGCCGGCTGATCGTTTCATCCTGGACGGGGAAGTGGCCGGTTTCGGCGACGACGACCGGCCGGACAGGTTTCAGGACACGATGAGCCGGTTCAGCCGGCATGACGGTCTCGGGGCCGGTCTGCGGGTCTGGTGGTTCGACTGTCTCCATGCCGAGGGGACCGATCTGATCGACCGTCCGCTGCTCAATCGGTCCCGTGCGCTGGACCAGATCGCGGGGCCATGGAGGGTGCCCTTCACGATTACCGACGACGCCGCCGTGGCCGCCCGGTTTCTCGACAGCACTCTCGCAGCCGGTCATGAAGGCGTGATGATGAAGGCGGCGTCGTCTCGTTATGAAGCCGGACGTCGGGGCCAGGCGTGGAGGAAGGTCAAGCCGGTCCGTACCCTGGATCTGGTTGTGCTCGCGGCCGAGTGGGGACACGGCCGGCGGACGGGATGGCTCTCCAACCTTCACCTCGGCGCCCGCGACCCCGCCGGCGGCTGGGTGATGGTCGGCAAGACGTTCAAGGGCTTGACCGACGAGCTGCTCACCTGGCAGACGTCACGCTTCCTCGAGCTGGAGGTGGCCCGCCACGGAGCGGTGGTAGAAATCCGGCCGGAGCTCGTGGTTGAGATTGCCCTCGACGGTGTCCAGGCTTCGAGTCGCTACCGGGGTGGCGTCGCTCTGCGTTTTGCCCGAGTGCGCCGCTACCGACCGGACAAGTCGCCCGCGGACGCGGATGACATCGACGGGGTACGAGCGCTTCTGCCGGTTACTCGCGCCTGAGCGCGGCGGAAATCATGCCCGCTTCCTCCGATCGCGGGCGCGGCGTCAGGGTCGGGATCTCGAACACGACGTGGTCGATTACGCCAGTGAAAGGGAAAGGCGGCCGGTAGTCGTCGCTTACGGGGAACCCACGGTCGCGACCGATGAGCAGGCCGGCGCTGCCTATCTGCCAGCGGAAGGGAAGATTGGCGGGGAGCCGCCCGCCAGCAACATCCTTCCCGCCCACGCCGAGGGTGACCGGTCCGCCGGCTCGCCCTTCTCGGCGGTATTCGACCGTCAGCCGGTGGAGGCCTCCGCCAACCGGGGCGTCAGCCGCGATCCGGTGCTCCTCGCTGAACAAGGCAAAGACCACCACCGGCCGGCCGTCGAGCAGGTACCAGGCCCATCCGTTGTTCCAGTCACCGAGCGCGCAAAGGATCCCGTGCGGCCGTGGTTCGGCCCCGACGTCCACCTCGGCCGTGAGGAGGAAGCCGGCGCCGAGCGACGTGAGGGTGGCCTCGTCGATGGGACCGCCTCCCGGCCGGTACACCGTGCGATGGCGGGGCGGATAGGGCGCCGGTTCCATCGCTCCAGTGAGAGCTCGGGCAATCAAGCTGTCTTCGAGCGGGAGCACCTGGTTGCGGCCCGCCTCGGCCCACCACAGCTCGATCAGCCGCTTTGCCCGCTGCGGCTCCTGGTCAGAGAGGTCATTCGCTTCGGCGAAGTCCTCGTCGAGGTTGAACAGGGCCCAGTGGTCATTCTCGAAGTCGTGGCTTCCTTCGACCGCCTTCCACTCCACCGTGAGCTGGCGGCCGACGTGGTCGGTTGTCGCTTTCCATCCCTGGGAGTAGATGGCTCGTGACCCGAGCATCTCGAAGTACTGGGTTTGGCGCGGGCTGGAGGCGCCGGCGTCCTCGAAGGTGGCGACCAGGCTCGCCCCGTCAACCGGCTGCTGGACGACGCCATCGACCAGTGCAGGAAGCTGCTCCCCCGAGGCCTCCAGGACCGTGGGTAGGACGTCGACGGCATGGCAGAACTGTGGGCGCACTTCCCCGCGGCAGCCGATTCCCGCCGGCCAGTGCACGATGAGGGGCGTTCGCACTCCCCCGAGCCAGGTGTACCGCTTCCACAGCCGCAGAGGGGTGTTGCCGGCCCACGCCCAGCCCCAGGGATAGTGGTTGTAGGCGCGGAAGCCTCCAAGGTCGTCGATGCGCGCCAGGGTCTCGGCCGCGTCATCAGTCATGTCGTGGGTAAAGCGGTGCTCGTTCAGCGAACCGACAGGTCCGCCCTCGGCGCTGGCACCGTTGTCGGACAGAAGCATCAGCAATGTGTTGTCGAGGGCACCGATCTCGTCCAGGAAGCCGATCACTCTTCCGATCTGGGCGTCGGTATGGCTGAGGTAGCCGGCGAACACTTCCATCATTCGCGCAAACAGCCGCCGCTCGCCTCCCGACAAACCGGCCCAGTCCTGCACCCAGGGTGGACGGGGGGTCAGGGTGGTCCCGCTCGGCACAACGCCCAGTTCCTGCTGGCGGGTGAAGGCCCGGCGCCGCCATTCGTCCCAGCCGTCATCGAAGCGGCCGCGGTAGCGCTCGATCCAGTCACGGCCGACGTGGTGAGGGGCATGCATGGCGCCCGTCGCGAAGTAGAGGAAAAACGGTCGATCGGGCGTCGCGTGGTGCTGATCCTTGACGAGCCGGACGGCCCGGCCGGCCAGGTCCTCGGTCAGGTGATAGCCGTCCTCCGGGCCCGCGGGCGGGTCGACGAACCCGTTGTCACTCACGAGCTCCGGCGTCCATTGGTTGGTGTCTCCGGCCAGAAAACCGTAGAAGCGCTCGAAGCCAAGGCCGAGGGGCCAGTGGTGGAACGGGCCGGAAGCGCTCAATTCCCACCGTGGTGCCAGATGCCACTTGCCGACCGCGAAGGTGTTGTAGCCGGCGTCGCTCAGGATGCGAGGCAGAGTGGCGGCCGATCGCGGGATGCGGCCGTTGTAACCGGGGAACCCCATCGGTATGTCGGCCAAAAACCCCATGCCGACGGCGTGATGGTTGCGTCCGGTCAACAGGCAGGCCCGCGTGGGCGAGCACAGTGAAGTGACGTGGAACCGGTTGTAGCGAAGACCGCCCATCGCCAGCCGGTCGATGTTCGGCGTCGCGATGTCAGAGCCAAAGCAACCGAGCTGGGCAAAACCGGTGTCATCGAGCACGATGACCACGACGTTGGGGGCGCCGGGCCGGGGCGTTGGAGTCGGGGCAAAGACCGGTGTTGAGTCGGCGATGACCCGCCCCATTCCGCGCCGGCTCATCGGTTCAGGCATCGGCGGGTGCGGTCCGCCGAGCCGCGATGGCGGCTGCGGGGAGCCGGTAGGCATCCACCGCATTGGCGCCGAGGATCCGGAGTTGATCCGGCTCGGGCAGCCGGGCAATGGCACCCCGGAGCTCACCCACCACCTCCGGCCGGTATTCCGGGTGAGGGTAATCGGATGCCCAAAGGATGCGGTCGGCCCCCACGAAGGTGGCCGACTCGGCCAGGTTCCACTCGTCGGGGTCGAAGCTCACCCAGCACTGCCGTTTGAAGTAGTCGCTCGGAACCATCGAGAGCCACTGGCTCTCGAGCCGGAAGGTGCGCACCTGCTCGTCCATCCGCTGAAGCTGGGTCGGCACCCAGCCGCCGCCGGATTCGAGGAAGAGGAATCGCAGGCGAGGAAAGCGGTCGCACACACCGCCCATGAGCAGACGGCCCATGGTGACCATCATGTCGACCGAGTTGCCGACGGCCTGACCGAGGGCCGCTCCGCCGTAGATGGGGTCGACGTCACTGTTGTTGATGTAGACATTGGGCGTGTCGCGGCACAGCCGGAAGAGGCGGCAAGCGCCCGGCGTGTCGACGTGGACGCCGGGGTGAAGCGCGACCGGTACGTCGAGGTCCTGGCAGGCGGCCCAGAAGGGGTCGTAGGCCTCATGGCTCAAGGGCAGCTCGTTCACGTAGGCCGACGGCCGGATGAACACACCCTTGAGACCGAGCTGGTTGACGGCCCGATTGGCTTCCTCGACCGCGAGCGCGACGTCCTGGAGGGGGACTGCGGCGATACCGAACAGCCGGTCCGGATGAGCGCCGCAATATTCGGCCAGCCAGTCGTTATATGCCCGCTCGCAGTCGGTGACAAAGGCAACGTTCCTCAGCTTCTCGATGGGGTCGACCGGTCCGAAGAACAGAGCCGATGTCGGGTACAGGACGGCGGCGTCCATGCCGTCGCGGTCGAGGGTCGCGACCCGGGCGTCAGGGTCGCTGCCGCCGGCCAGGCTCAGACTGGCGGTGATCTCGCGGACCTCGTCGACCGACAGCCCTTTTTTGTCAGCGACCTCCTGCGAGACCGACTGGCCCCGGCCCCGGGCGACGCCGCCGAAATACATCACGCCCTTGTCGGCGACCAGGTGGGGGATGTCGTCACCCCACTTGTCCCGGTCCATTCGCTCGACCCACAGGTCGGGCGGCTCGATGATGTGGCCGTCGGCGTCGACGACCAGCGATGCATCGCCGGAAGTCACATCGGTAGTCATCAACCCAAATACTGTTCGCACAAGGAGACGACGTGCCAGACGACGCACCGGTAAGCCTGGGTGCCCACGTGGGCCAGCAGAACCTGGAGATGGACGCGCTGCGATCGACGTGGCGGCGGCTGGACGGCGCCGGCCTCGACTGGATCTCGGCCTGGGACCATTTCTATGAGGCTCCGCCCGCGGGCGGCACCCTGGCGCACTTCGAGGCGGTGGCGACACTCGCCGCCCTCGCCCTTTCGACCGAGCGGGCCAGGATCGGCTGCCTGGTCTTCTACGTCGGCTATCGCAACCCCGGTCAGCTAGCCAAGGCGGTGACCACCATCGATCACCTCTCACGTGGCCGGTTCGAGCTTGGCCTCGGCGCCGGTTGGCACGAGCAGGAGGCGGCGGCCTACGGCTACGAGTTTCCCGGGCTCGGTCAGCGGCTGGACATGCTCGAGGAGGCAGTACCGCTCATCCGCTCACTGCTCACCAACGAGCGCACGACGTTTGAAGGCCGTTACTTCCGGACCGAAGACGCCTCCTGCCTTCCGCTGCCGGTGCAGGACCGTCTTCCCATCTGGGTGGGCGGGACGGGCGAGCGCCGGACGATGAGGATCGCGGCTCGCCATGCCGATGGGTGGAACGCGGCCTATACGACGCCGGCCGAATACCGCCGGCTGTCCCGGGTGCTCGACGAGTGGTGCGACAAGGAAGGGCGGGATCCCGCCACCATTCGCCGAACGGTCAACCTCATCTTCCTGGCATCGGCCGATGCGGCCGGCGCGGCCCGCGTCGACCAGCAGCTCGAAGCCCAGTGGGGGGAGCTGGCCGGCCGGGTCAAGGGCGGGGCGGTGACCGGGCTACCCGCTCAGGTCGCCGAGCAGGTGGCGGCGTACGTCGAGGCGGGAGCGCAGGGGGTGAACATCGCGCTGCGGGCACCCTGGGACGACGCCGCCCTCGACGCCTATCTGGAAGACGTGGTGCCCGCGGTCAGGGCCGAGTTCGCGGGCAGATAGCGGGCCGGCCGGACGGCCGGCCGCAACTTTTGGGCTGGCCGCCCGTTCTGCCCGGCCGGACGGCTGGAACTCTGGGCATATCCGGCCGCCTGGGACTAACCGCTGCTGTGCCCAGAGATCGCGGCGGCAGGCGCCCGCCACCCGGGCCGCGGCATGCTGACAGGTGATGGCGTGGTTCACCTGGCGGGTATCCGCTTTCGCGGCGGCGTGCCTCTTGGGCTTCGCGCTCCTGTCGCGGCCCCGGGGCGGGCGCTGGGCGTCTGCGGCCGACTATTGCCGGGAAGCCGCAGTGATCCTCGGCCTCTACGCGGTCTGGCAGCTCTCCCTTGACTTCCTGGTCACCAGCGTGACGGGAGCGGTGCCGCACGCCAGATGGGTCTGGCACCTCGAGCGTTCCTTGCATCTGCCGAGCGAGGTGAGCGTCCAGCACGCAGCCCTGGGCCATCCGGTGTTGATCCAGGCTCTCAACCTCTTCTATTCCATCGTGCACTTCCCCGCTCTCATCGTGTGCCTGATCTGGTTGTTCGCCCGGCATCGGGAGCACTACTCGGATGCCAGGACGACGCTCGTCTTGCTGACCGCCGGCTGTGCCCTGCTGCAGGCGATCCCGGTTGCGCCCCCGCGCCTCCTCGCCAATCTCGGCTTCGTCGACGCCGGGGCGATCTACGGTCAGTCTCCGTACGCGGCGGGCGGGCTCCACGATCCCGGCCAGCTCATCGCCATGCCGTCGGTCCACGTCGCGTGGGCGGTGCTCGTTGCCGCCATCGTGGTGCAGGTCAGTCGGAGCCGGTGGCGATGGCTGGTGCTGGCCTACCCCGCGCTGACAGTCATCGCGGTGGTGGCGACCGGAAACCACTGGTGGCTCGACGGTGTCGTGGCCGTGGCCCTTCTTGCGCTCGCCTGGTTGCTCCAGGAAGCCGTCGCCGGGGTGGCGGCCGGGTGGCGCCGAGGTGTCAGGCCGGCGGCGGCTTGAGCCGGACAGGTCGGTACCGTGGAGTGCGGTGACCTCGAATCCCCTTGTCTGGCAGCCCTCGCTTCCCCTCGTACCGGAGGGGCTGGCTGTCGACGGGGAGTTTTCTACCCTTGACCGGATCTGGCTGGACGAGAACTCCTGGGTTGATCTTGCACCGGGATGGGTGTCGGGCGCCGACCAGTTGTTCGACGAACTGGTGGCGACCGTCCCGTGGGGGCAGCGGAGCCGGCGCATGTACGACCGTTACGTGCTGGAGCCCCGGCTGACCTCCTCGTGGAAAGCCGGGGCCGAAGGCGACCTTCATCCGCCGGTGCTGGACACCGCCCGTCAG
>JBPYFF010000549.1:0-7412 GCA_051984455.1 Acidimicrobiales bacterium
GACTTCAGCCACGATGCAGCCACGGCCGCCTTGATCGTCCGCATTTGCTTGTCGGGCATATACGGCGTCGACATGGCTATCCGGACCGCCTTGGCCCAGCGCCACGGGCACTACCTGCGTACCCACCTACTGGGCCTAGCGGTCGTGGCCTTCCCGCCTCTGCGGATCGTGTTCAGTTTGCGGCTGGTTCGCTCAATATTCCAACGCGGCCACCTGAGCCGATTTCTGCTGGCCGCCTCGGTGCTGGTGCTCAACGGTGCTATCGCGGTGTACTTCTACGAGCGCCACGCCGCCGGAAGCAATATTCACACCATCGGGAACTCCCTGTGGTGGGCGGTTACAACCGTGACGACGGTCGGCTACGGCGACTACTTCCCGGTTACCGCACTCGGAAAGATAGCGGCCAGCTTCATCATGGCTATCGCCATCTTGACCTTGGCGGTCGTGACGGCCCAGGTGTCGTCGAACTTCATCGAACAGGCGGCCCGACGAAGTGCCGCGGCCGAGGCCCCCCAGCCGAACCGTAACGAAGTCACCTTGGCCGACCTGGCGCAACGGCTAGCACGGATCGAAGAACTGCTGTTGTCCCAAAGGCCCGGGCAGGGTTCGATCGGGGGGTAGTCAGCCCACGGCCTCTCCGCCGCCGTGGCGATGGTGCAGGTGGCCGCGTAAGAGCCGGAAACGAACCCACGTTCGAGCCGGTGTCAGTCGGACGACCCTTGCTGGGGGATTGGTTGACAGACGGTCACCACTCGCTCCTCCTGTCGTACGTCCTCAACGACGAGCACCACGTCCAAGGGGTCGTGCCAATCGACCAACACTCCCTCCTGAGGCGGGCGACAGCGAGAAGTCGCTCTTCAGGCAAAGCCGCCGTTGAGAGTGCGCCCGTTGGCGAGCGGCGGACCCCTCAAAGTCTGCTCACGAAGGCCCGCTGGACGGAGTGGCTTGACGAGGTCGTTGCGAACCGACTGGCCCAAAGCTCAGCCAGGTGCGGAGTGGCGGCTGCTGGCCGACACCCAGGCGGGAGTAGTCGCAGACCCCGTCCGGGAAGGCGGCCCGCAATTCGACCTGCTCGGCCAGGGTGAACGTCACGGGGTAATCGCGGACGTCGAGCGGCTTGAGCTGACACTTGAGGACGTTTTCGGCCAGCGGTTCGCCCGCAACCAGCCGCGGGTCAGCGAAGGCCGGGAACGCAGCCTCGCATGGCCCGTGACCTTGATAGGTCAGCTGGTCTGGAACGAATGTTCCCTTGAGGAAGCACCCGTCCGACAGACCAACCGGCTTGTCGAGGGCAACTTTGTCCGGCAGGGAACCATCCGAGGTATCCGAAGTGATGTTCGCCAGCCATTGATCCATCTCCGCGAGTTCGAAGACGCTGACCTGCGCGAGCGTCGCCGCCTCGAGGCCGTTCTCGAGGATTACCTGGTTAGCGGCAATCCCGTTCTGCTGCATCCGCGCTCGGATGACGAAGGACCAGGAGGCGGTGTGGATGTCGTTGCCGAAGCCGGCCGAGTCGAGATAATCGCGCATGTCGATGATCGGCGGGGTGGCCAAGCCTTGCCCGCCGGCCAGCACCAAATCGTCCCGATAGGACGCGTTGAGGGCCTTCGGGTCGGCCGCGGTGCGCTGGGGTACGAGGTTGCCGGCGACGTCGTACCCGCCAATGCTGGCGTTCAGCCCGGCAAACTGTGCGGGTGTGATGCGTCCGGCGTCGAGTGCGGCCAGCCCGTACTGCACGCCCACATTGTCGAGCGGGCTGCGGGCGAAGCCGGTCCGGGGGTTGCGCCCCAACTCGTTCACGTTCTGCTCGGCGGACGAGCACTTTATGCCGTCGGGGTTGGTTACTGGGTTCCACTGCAGCGACGGCGGAATGGACGGGTCGCAGCTGCCCGTCGCGGTGACGACGTTGGCGAAGGTCTTGTCCCACGAGAAGCAGCTGTCATAGGAGCCGTAGCCGGCGACCGCAGTGATCTGGGCCAGCGTGAAGCCGTTGTACAGCGCGCCCGGAGCGGCAGGTCCGGTGTAGCCGAAGAAGTGGTCGAGCAGCCGGCAGTCGGTGACCGGGTCGCCCGTGGTGAATGGGTCAGGGAACGACACGCCGGGGATGATGCCGTCGAGGATCCCCGGGTAGCCGTTGGCGATGTCGTACTGCTGGATCGCTCCGCCCGACCCGCCCCAGCCGATCGTGTACCGGACCGGGCCGTAGGTGTCGATGAAGTGCTCCTTCACCATCATCGCCGCCTCGGCCGAAATGATGGTGCTGCAGTTGTTCTGCAGCACGTTCAGGGTCGACGAAGCGACGCCGTACCCCTGGGAGAGGAACAGCGGCTGGAGGACCCCGCCCGTGGCCGTGCCCTGGTGGAAGCCCGCGTCGCACCCCCCGCCGAAGGTGTACACCAGCTTGCCGTTCCAACTGGTGTCCGGGCGCAGCGGACTCGGCGCACTGCCGTCATAGAGCACCGCGATCTGGTAGACCGCGCGGTCGATCGTGCCCTGCTCGAAGCGCACGATGAAGGGTACCAGCTGCCCGTTGACCGTCGCCTGAGCCAGGTCAGGCGGCCGCGTCGAGGGGTCAGCGAGCGGGACGAACTGGCCGGCAGTGCTCAGGTACACGTAGCTGACCGTCGTCGGTGCCGAACACGCCGGGGGCGTCGCGGCGGCGAGCCCGAAGGCCTGGGTCTGGCAGATGAACGGGACCTGCTGGGGGCCGGAAAAGATCGGGCCGGTGATGGGGTGCTCAACCACGTGCAGCACGCCCACACCACTCCGATGGCGACCTCCGTCGTCGGCGGGGCGGGCGACGACGACATTGTCGCCCAGACGCAGGTTGCTCACCAGCCCCAGGAAAGTGCCATCGGGCTGGCGGCCGAACGCGGCCGAGACGTCGCGCCCGTTGGCGGTCACCTTGACGCCCGTGTCCTGCCCCCCAGGAAGCCGCACTTGCAACAGGGCCTCGCCACCGCTGGCCAGTTCCGGTCGGGGGTTGGAGACGTCGACTACCTGGAGCGGGCCGTCCCCCTCCCCCTCGCGTGCCGGCGCCGCCCAGGCGGCGGCCGGCAACAGTAGGACGAGCAGGCTGACCCCTACCAGGGCAGGCAGCCAGCGGCGACGACGCGAAGAGAACATGGCTCGACCCCCCGAGTGTGCATGACGTAGCAATCGTTCCCGGCCGCTGTAGTCCAGTCAAGTGCCGGCCGCCGACAAGACGAGCACGGCCGGCAACCTCTGCTCCTAGAAGGTGGTCCGCGACAGCGCGCTGGTTGGGAGGTCCCATTACAGTCGTTTAGTTCCCACCCGGCCATGCCCGTCGCAGACCCCGCGTCGACTCCAACCCAACGACAGAACATTCGGGATTGAGGACAGCGTGGCCACGTCGGGCAACAGACCGTCCGGCAGGTGACCTGTGAAGGAAACCGCGAGTCGGCCGTATCCTTCCTGCATCCGAGGGAGAGGAAGTCGCCCATGGCTGAGAGCGTGTACACAGTCGTCGAACTCATTGGAACTAGCGAGGAGTCCTGGGAGAAGGCCGCCAGTGCCGCTGTGGCCATGGCAGCCCGGTCGCTTCGCGACCTTCGCATCGCCGAGGTGGTCGAACTCGACCTCCAAATCGAGGACGGGCATGTCAGGGCCTACCGAGCCAAGGTCAAGGTGTCGTTCAAGTACGAAGGCGGGGACTGACTCAGCCTCACGCGTGGAGCCCGCTCGGACGGGCTGCCACCGGCTCGCGTTCCGAGCGGGACGGTGGCAAGCGACACGCTCGAGCACTGGTCGTGGCGATAGCGCTTGGCAGGTCGGCATTCCTCGTCGCGCCTATCTCGGGATTGGTCAGTTTCCGATCGTGCACGCTGTCGAGCGGCCACTTTGACAGAAACGGTGCAGCCGCTGACGGGCCCGTCGACAACTGGTCTGCGCATCGGCGAGATCCGACCTGCGGCGAGTGGTTCCATCGGATCGGACGGAGTTCGCCAGTTTTGTGCGTCAGCCATATTGACTACCCGGAGCGCAAAGCGACATTCACGGCCATCCGCCCCGAAACGTTCCCTGAGCGTCTGCGATGCCTCGGCTTCGGCGATTTCCCGACCGACGCTACCGCCATCGACTGGCGCCGACGCGGGACCAGTCGCCCAGTTCCATGAACGCCTCCTCGGCTCCGAGCTGGGTGACTTTCGAACCGGCACCTTGGGCACAGCTCTGAAATCCCGCTGGCGGCGTGCACCGAAGATCTAAGGCTCGTGCTCCGTCAGACGGATGCCAGCCCGGCGTTGTTGCGATACCAGTCGGCCAATGCTTCGCCGACCTGGTCGGGGGAGTCCTCCTGGAGGAAATGAAGGCCACCTACCGTCACTTCGGTCTGGTTAATCCAGGTGCGACAGAAGTCGCGGTGGGCACCGGTCAGGATGGCGCCGGGATCCCCGTTGATGAACAGTTTGGGAAAAGGAGCGGTCGACAGCCACCTGCCGTAGTCGCTGACCACCTTGACAACCTCGGCCGGTTCGCCCTCGATGGGGATCTGTCGAGGCCAGGTGAGGGTCGGGCGCCTGGCCTCACCTGGCTCGGTGTACGGCTTGCGGTAGTACGCCATCTCCTCGTCACTCAAGGATCGAACGACGGCGGCGGGCAGGACCTGCTCGACGAAGACGTTGTTGGTGAGGACCATCTCTTCGCCCGCCGGTGAGCGCAGCGCCTGGAACAGCCCTCGAACTGGCTCTGGCCATTCCTCCCAGCCCGAAGGCCGCACGATCGCCTCCATGTAGGCGATGGCCCTTATGGCCGATCGGTGCCGGTTGGCCCAGTCGAAGCCCAGGGCCGACCCCCAGTCGTGCACGACCAGGGTGACTCCCGCTCTCACGTCCAGCTGGTCGAGCAGCCGCTCGAGATAACGGCGATGCTCCATGAACGTGTAGCGACTTGGCCCGGAATCGGCCAGCTTGGCCGAGTCGCCCATCCCGATCAGATCGGGCGCAATCAGACGTCCGGCGCCCTCCAGGTGGGGCATCACATTGCGCCACAGGTAGGACGAGGTGGGGTTGCCGTGCAGGAACACGATGGGGTCCCCGTCGCCCACCTCCACGTAGGCCATCCGACGGCCGAGCACCTCGGCAAACGAGCGCGAATAGCGCGGGTCCGTGTTGATCGGCATACCCTTCTCCTCCTCGTGTTCCTGCAGCTCCGAGTGAGTATGGTCCCGATTTGTACGACGAACAGCGCCGGCAAGATCGACACCTACGCCACATTCCGCAAGGATCGGTGAGCGGCCTCGAGAGGAGCCTCACTGACGGCGCGCCAGCTCTCAAAACAAGCCCCCTTCTCGATTCGCGCGTCACCCAGGCCACGCCCGCAGGCTCCTGTCGAGTCTCGAGCGTCGCAGCTTCTCCAGTTGACGAGCGTCGGACACGTCGGCCACCCACGGCAGCGTCACCCTACCGTCGGCCGCGTACGCCGGGACAAGAACGGCCGCGGAGAGAGTGCTTCTTAATCCTACTCCATCGTAGAGGGTCTCCGACGTCGAAGACTCGAACCCCTGAGCGCCATCGCCGCCTTCCCTATCCCGTTGACAAGAACGCGGCGTGGGGCCGCACCGCACCGAAGTTGGTGGTGCCATGAAGGAGCGGGGCGCGACTCCGCGTGACGGACTCGGTGAGATCTTTCGGCCTGGCTAGGCATCTCACCGAGTAGTGGCATCGACAGGTCTGCAATGAGAACGACCCCCGTCTGGTTGCCCACGGTTCCATCATGTGACCGAGAAAAACCCGGGGCCACGAATCGCAAGGTAATCGATTAGGTGTTGGTCAGTCGCCCGACCACCAGTCCGGTGTAATGCTGTTCCTGGTCGATCGGGAATGGGTTGTCGGCTCCAAAGAAACCCATCAGCACGACGGCCCGCCCTTTGATAGTGGCGACAAGATCGAAGTAGAGGTCGATGCTCTGGTCGTTCGCGTTCACCGGGACCATGACACGATAGGGAACGGTCTTGTCGCCAAACGTCGAGAAGGACATTGGCTGCACGGTCGCCTGCCCGATGGTCACCCCTGGCGGAAGGGTGCTGCCGGAATCGGTCGGATGCTGGATCTCGTCGTTGAAAAGGGTCGTGACGCCTTTTGCCAGGCAGTCCGGAGTTTTGGAACTGGACCAGATGTCGAACTGTGCGTTCTGAACCTTGGCCGTGGGCTGGTAGTCGACCGTACTTGACGACGTGTTCTGATCGTTCGGATCCGAGAAGTCATCGGAATCGACATGGACCGGTCCGTTGGCCAAATCCGCTTCCTTGACCCCCAGGCACTTCGCAAATCGAACGTTGGGATCTTCCCCGCATCACCCTTCATCTTCTGCGTCACACCTGGGCGAGAATGGCCGTATCCCAGGGTGTGCATCCAAAGATCGTTCAGGAGCGGCTTGGCCACTCCGTCATTGCCGTGACATTGGCTCTTTACTCCCACACCACCCCCACACTGCACGACGAAGCGGCCAAGTTGATCGGCGGGATGATCCTGCCATGACTGAGAGAGGGCGAGTCCTTGTAAGCCACTGATACGAATATCTGACGATCGGCCTACGGCTCCTTGATGACCCTTAGCGTGGGGCGGACTGAACGAAAATGTGATCGCATCCCTTCGCGAAGTGCACGCCCACTGCGCTCACGACCGCGTCCGGGACATACGGTCTGTCAATACCGGGGGTGAGGTAGAGGACCGCCGTGTTGTCGGGGCATGGGAACGGGTCTGACTCCCAGTAGTTCATGACCCAGGGACCGCCCGGTTGTTTCTCGAACACCCCGGTGTCTCCTGTTTTTATGGCAAACGGATACGCCAGGTGAGCGTCGCAACCCGACTGCGGTTCCAGCCTTCCGAACGCCCAACTGATCCCGGTCGCCGTCACCGTCGCAGCGTTCAGCGTGTTCGGCACCGCTTGGACGGGACATCCGCCCCCCGTTCTCTCTATGTACCGGGTGAACTGCAAGTAGGCGTCAACGATTCCGGCGACATCGGCCGCGGTCGGTTTGAACGCCACCGCGCCCGTCGTCGGTTCGGGCGGGCGGGGCGGTGTAGGCGGAGGGGCCGGGAGGTGGCTCGGTATGGTGACAATCGGAACGCTGCCCCCTGTTGGGGTGGGAGAACCGGCCACATGGCTGCTGCCGCAACTCGCAGTGCCCATGACTGCGATGGCCGTTGCGACAAGCCAGGCTGCGCTCAAGATGTTCAGTGTCCCCCCTCGACCTCGGAATAGCACGCTCGATGGATAATGCCCCGTTTGTCAGGGTTTCACTCACCTACGATGTCGCCCCCGCCACCGGGGCGGTTCGGAAAGGATTGGAGTGAGTTACCACATTCGCTCTATCTCAGAAGGGCAGCGACCAGACCGCGATCCAGTCCCTGGGGTAGTCGGCTCGGGGGTTTGGCCAAAGTACCCGCTCC
>JBPYFF010000550.1:0-2000 GCA_051984455.1 Acidimicrobiales bacterium
GAAACGTGGCCGGCGCGACCGGGCAGGACCAGCTGTTCGAAATGGCCGTAGCCGATGATCAGGTATCGCAGCCCGCCGCAGTCGATGTTGCCACGCTGAGTGGCCAGGGTGAGCAGGGTGGGGTTGACCAGGAGCTCCTCATATAGGTCGCTGTCGCTGCTGGAGGCGTTGTGCAGGCCGGGCCGGGATCGCATTTCCACCTGCTGACCGTGGGCGACCGCGACATAGCGAATGTCCGGCGAGATCGCGAAGACATCCTCATGCAGATCACTCATCGATCGCTCATCCCCCCAGGTGCCGGTAGCCGAGAGCGTCCGACGGGCGGCCTTCAGGATTGGGCGCGTAGATCGCAAGCATGCGCGCGTAATCAGGGGCCCAGTACCGCCCGGCCGAACCGCCCGTGACCGTGACGGTGTCGCCGGCCGCCGCCACCACGGTCTGGCCGTCGGATTCGACGTGCAGCACACCCTCCAGGACGTAGTTGGTCTCGTCGAAGGGATGGCGGTCGGTCCATTCGATCCGCCGCAGTTCCCATTCGTGCACCGCGATCGTGTCCCATCCGCGCGGATCGGGCGGGATGATCGCGGTGCAGGGCGTCTCCCCTGGCTCGGACTCGAGCGGTTGGGCCGGATAGTGCCTGACGCTCATGGCGTTCTCCTCGCGGCAGCTCGTCGCCCGCCGGTCAGAGCCCGCGGGCGATCCTCTTCCCACATCTTGCCGCGCTTCCCTCCGGTACGGACACCGGACGGGAGGTGTACTGGGCGGCCGGCGGCCGCCCATTTCGCCGGTGTCGCGGTGCCTGCATCATCGACGGCTCGAACGATGCATTTCAGCTGTCAGTCCTCACTCACGAAGTGGGCGGGTGTGACCGCCCACGGCACAGGAAGGAGCCAGCGATGATGCTGACCGGCAAGGTCGCGGTGATCTACGGAGCCGGAGGCGCGATCGGCGGTGCCGTCGCGCGAGCCTTCGCGGCCGAGGGGGCCAGGGTCTTTCTCACCGGGCGCCACCGGGCGCCGATCGAAACGGTCGCGAAGGACATCGCCTCGGCCGGCGGATTCGCCGAGGTGGCCGAGGTCGACACCCTCGACGAGCCGGCCATGGACCGGTATCTGCGGTACGTGATCGGCCAGGCGGGCCGCGTCGACATCTCCTTCAACGCGGTCGGCATCCCGGGTACGGACATCCTGGGCGTGCCAGTGGCCGAGCTGGACGCCGAGACGTTCTCCCTGCCGATCACGACGTACACGACGTCGTACTTCCTGACCGCGCGCCTGGCCGCACGGCACATGATCCCGAACAAATCCGGGGTGATCATGACCGTCACCGCCTTCCCCGCGCGGAAGGGCACCCCGCTGAACGGAGGCTACGGTGCGGCGATGGCCGCCAAGGAGGCACTCACCCGGGATCTGTCCGCCGAGCTCGCACCGCACGGCATCCGCGTGCTCTCGCTGCGGCCGAACGGCATCCCGGAGACAAACACGATGAAGGAACTCTTCGAGATTCGCGCCAGGGCATCGGGCATGACCTGGGAACAGTTCGAGGGGTTTCTCGCCAGCACGACCCACCCGCGACGGGTCATGACGCTCGAGGAGACGGCGAACGTGGCGGCCTTCATGGCGTCCGACAAGGCCAGCGGGATGACGGGAACCACCGTCAACCTGACCATGGGCACCCTCGACGACTAACGGAGGTTACGAGCTTTCGCCTGGTCTGCCGGGGTTCGCCTTAGGGGCCGGGCGCCTGTCGAGTGATCGCTGTGGCTGCGGTGGCTCACGATCCCGCCCGGCCCCGGCCGGTGCCCCGCCTCGGATAAGGCGTGGATGTCCCAGCCACATCGCTGGAACTGCATGAACGGGGCATCCACGCCTTTTAGCTCGGGTGCTGATGATGCCAGCGGGGCAGGCGGGGCTGCAGAGGGCGATCGGCGGCACCCGACTGATAACTTCCGGCATCAATGGACTCTAGGCTTGTACGTTGAGCCGCTTAATCGGGTCGGT
>JBPYFF010000551.1:0-9444 GCA_051984455.1 Acidimicrobiales bacterium
GCTCGCACAAAGGCGAGGTGCCCGCTCCGCCGGGCCCAGCCGAGCCGGCCGCCAGCTGACGAACCAGTTACCGCCGGCGAGGAGGCCGCCGGCGACGAGGTGGGCGACGCCGGCCGGGGGCCCCCCACCGACGCCTCTGGGCCTGAACGGCGTGAGCCAGGTCCGTGAGGTGCTCGGCCGGAGGGGGCCCGGGTGGCGTGGCCGCCGACTCGGCCGCGAAAGCAGCCGAGAGCAGCTCCAGGGTGGCGAGATCTTCCGGGCTCATCGAGCGCTCCGCCCTCATTGGTCTTCCTCCGCCAGGTAGGTCCGCAGCCGCTTCAATGCCCGTGACTGGGCCACCCGAACCGCCCCCGGGCGGCGCCGCAGGACATAGGCCGCTTCTTCGGAGGACAGCCCCGCCACCACCCGGAGTTCGAGCAGCTCCCGGTCGTCCTGGCTCAGGTGGTCGAACGCCCGGCGCACCGCGGCCCGCTCCTCGCCCAGCGCCACCTCCTCTTCCACCGAGGCCGGGTCGAGCGGCCGTTCACCTCTCCCGACCAGGGCCGTTTGCCGGCTGCGGCTCCTGGTCATGTCGATGATCACGTTCTTGCAGATCCTGAATATCCATGCGTCGAAGCCGGCGCCCCGCCATCGGAACTGTCCGGCACTTCGGACGGCCCGCATCATGGTCTCGGCGACGGCGTCCTCCGCATCTTCGCGGCTACCCAAGCGGCGCAAACAAAATGCGAACAGCCGAGGGCGGAGTCGGGCGTACAGCGTGCTCCAGGCGTCGGCGTCTCCGTGCAGGGCTCGATCGACCAGCCGCTTGAGGGCTTCTGGGTCCTCGGGTGGCCCGGATCCTGCGGCCATCTAGCGCGTCCCCTGCACGGCGGGCCAGGACGTTACTACTGCCGCGGAGAAAACCGGTGTAACACCCGACGGTCCCGATCGTTGTACCGAGTGCAGGGCCGGAATCGAGGCCATGACGGGGCCGGCCAAGACGGTTACTGGGCCCAACGGAGAGCCCGGCGACCGGGTCAGACGGATCGGCGCGGACCTCCGCATGTCGTCGGCTGCTCGATCGACGCTTCGATTCCGGCCAGTTCTGCCTCAGTCGGCGGCGCTGCTAATGGGGGCAGGGCGACCGGGGACGTCCTGCCTCTTTTGGCACAGCTTTGGGGCCGCTGCTGCTGCCGCATCATTCGTCCAGGCCAACCGGCTTTCCGTCGACGATCTGATCCAGGTACTCGGATAGGCCGTAGCCGACTCTTCCGTCCTCGAGCCGCCACTCCGTCACCCCCTCCGAGATCCGGGTGACCAGTCCATCGCGGCGGTTGCGGAGGGGGATCAACGACAGGACCTTTCCCCGCACCCGCCAGGCTTGGTCCCCGACCGAGAGCGTCGCCTCGATCGCGTCGTGATAGGCGTCGCCTCCGGTCCAGGTCGTCGAGAGGGAAAAGGCATCGCAGATTTGCAATGCGGTCCCGTCCCAGACAAAGCCCCCGCGGTGGCCCGGCCCCTCCTTCCTGGCGACGCGGGAGCCCATGAAGCCGAAACCTGGGCCGAAGTTGGCGGTCAACCAGCGGTAGTACCAGGGCGCCTGCCAATACCGGGGTCCCCAGGAATGGTCCCGCAAGCCGTAACCGTCAAGGTCCCAGCGCTGACCGGCAACGGTCACTGATCCGATCCCGGCCGTGAGCTGTTCGTAGTGGCCACGAGCGAACTCCTCGCCCGGTCGCTCTCGTGGCTCATCCGGTTCGCCGCCGAACATGGTGGATCCGCCCGTGAAGGTGACCTGGATGTCAGCGTCGACATGAGGATGCTCAGCGAAGGCCCGTCGCGGGTCCGCCATGGCGAGCGGATCGTCCAGGATGACGACTGCACCCTGGTAGGAGACATTGAGCTCTTCGAACGGCCGCACCACCTCAAAGCGCATTCCGCCCGCATCGAAGCGGTCATTCGACGCGATCTGGGGGCGTCTGAACATGAAGGCCACCCGTCCATCGGGCAGGTAGACGCAGACCGTCATCTCGGCATAGCCCTCGTTCGCCCGGTTGCCCAACCGGAAGAACCCTCCCAGCCGTGCCGACGGGTCGTACACGTTGAAGTACATGGACTCGTTAAAGTTCGAAGCGTCCTCCAGCGGATGCATGTACTCGTCGTGTGGTTCCAGGCGGATGCCCATAGCTGTCACCGTAGTCAGCGCTACTTCGAGCCGCTGCGAACGAGGCGAAAATCAGTTGCCGTTTGGCCCTGCACATCCGTCACCCGCGCCATGAAGGAGCCGCCCTGGTCCTGGAAACAGGAGAGCCGGCTGGTGCTGGCTGTGGCCGGTTGCATATCCCGGCTCACCGCTGTGGCCACCACGCTCCCGGCCGAGAGAATCTCGACCCGGTCAGCCACGCCCGCGGGCGCGGTCAGGGTCACCCGCAAGGGCGTCACGCACAGGTGCAGGCGGCCACTTTGCAGGCTGACGGAAAAGTCATCGACCGCGCTGGCAGGCACCAGGTTGGCAAAAACGGGGTGCTCCGGAGTGAGTTCGGTGTCCGGGACGTAGTCAGACGCCGCCTCGCACCCGTTGGTGGCGAGGCCGTCGAAATCACCGTGCCCGGGAAGGCAAGACCGCCCGTCGGTGAAGGGCGCCGGCGATTGCCCGCAGGGTTGATACGGGAGGGGTGCGCAAGGGGCGGTAGCCGGTGCGGCCGCGGCCGACTCCACCGCCGCCCTTCTTGGCCCGGCGTCATTTCGCCATGGGGCCACCGCCCACGTGGCCGCGGTGGCGACCAGCAGGCACCCTGCGGCCGCGGCCAAAAAGACCCGCCTTTTCTTTCGTGGCCGCGGCGGGGCGGGGCTCGGCCCTGTCCCCGAGGGCCCGCCGAGCGCAGCGGCAGCGGTTGGACGGCGCTCCGGCCGTACTTCCAGCATCGGCCCGATCATGCGGCGGGCCGGGCCGGGGATTGCCCTCGGCAGCGGGGAAACCTGGCCCCGGGCCGCCTTCAGCATCAGCGCGAGAGGGTCGCCTTGACCAAAGGGCCCCTGCCCGCACAGGGCGTAACGGAGCGTCGCGCCGAGGGAGAAGACGTCGGTGGCTCTTGTCGCCGGCTCGCCTCTCGCCAGTTCCGGCGCCATGAACTCGGGAGTGCCGAGCACCATTCCGGCGCTCGTCAGGCCAGGGGTGAACTGCTCGTTCAGGGCCACTCCGAAGTCGGCCAGGGCGGGCCGGCCGGCCGCGTCGAAGAGGACGTTGCCGGGCTTGATGTCCCGGTGGATGATGCCCTGACGGTGCGCGGCGGCCAGCGCATCCAGCAGGACCCAGCCGATCGCCATCACGTCGGGCGCCGGCCGCGACCCGGAGGTGGCAACTCGATCGGCCAGGCTGTCAACCATTCTCGGCATGACAAGGACAATGTCGGTCCCGTCGTCTTCGACCGCCAGCAGCGGGACGATGCCCGGGTGTCGAAGCCGTGAGAGGGTGTCGGCCTCCCGCCGAATCCGCTGGCGGGCCTGGTCGATGCGCTGTGAGGAACCGGCCAGCATCAACCGCTTGCGCGCCACTTCGCGGCCGTAGCTGTCGACCGCCAGCTCGACCACGGCCATGCCGCCTCGGCCCAACACGCCCACGACCTGGTACGTCACCGCCGGCTCATGTTAAGGCCCTTTGCCGGGCCGAGAAAACGGCGCCCGCAGGGGTGGGCCGGCACCCCGGCCACCCGCCGTCAGCGAGGGACTGACGTGTGCTTCAGCTCGTTGAGGTCGCTCCAGCCGCCGGCCAGATCAAGGACCCGCTCGATGGTCGTCCTCGCAAGCTCCGCGTCGCCACGGGGGCGCGACAGGAGCCGCACGAACACGGCACGCTGGTCGACGAGAAACGTCGGTACTCCAAAGGTGTGCTGGTCGGCGACAACCGCTTCGTGCTCCTTGCGGAAGACGTCAAGCGGCCAGCCGTCGTCAATGGCCTGGAGTACGGCCTTGCCGTCGACATCCTGGTCGGTGAGCACTCCGGCCACGACATCGCGCCTTCTCGTGTCGATGGCGTGGTCATGGCGGGCCGAGAAGAGGGCGAGGTGAGTTGACAGAAATTTCTCGGGGTACTGGTCACGGACGACGATGCCCGCTTCCGTCGCCAGCAAGCCCGGGTATCGGTCCGGCACGTCCCAGGCGGGCGGGTCCCCCTCGGCGACGTGGGCCTGATCCAGCGAAAACGGGACGAACGCCACATCCCAGTCAGCCCCGGCCAAAAGACCCGCGACGACATGCTCATGGGCGTTGCGGGCGTAGGGGCACCGATAGTCCCAGGTGATCGAAAAAGTTCTGGTTGTCACAGATGTGTCAACGGCGAGGAGGGGAGCCGGATTCCGGGCCCGACCCGACTCCCGGCTCATCTCGACCCACGGGCGCCGGGCCAGGGCATCAGCCGCCGGGCGACTTCACCGAGGACCGCCCCGAGGGCGATCCCGGCGGCCACATCCGAGGCATGGTGGATCCTCACGTGGATCCGGCTGAGCGCCACCACGACGGCGATCCCGTAGTAGAGGGGGCGCAGGGCGGGATCTCCTTCGCTGAGCAGGGCAGCCGCGAAAAAGGCGGACGACGCATGGCCGCTGGGAAAGCTGCTGGTCCGGGGCTGGCGGAGGGGGAGGGGACGGGCGATGGGGCTGATCGGTCGGTCCCGCCGAAACAGCCATTTGACCGGTCCGTTGACGAAGGCGGACTCGGCGCTTATGCCGGCCGCCGCCCGGAGCGCACCCCGCCAGTGATCCTCGGACCGCAGTCCCTGTGCGGCCGCGAGGATCAGCCAGATGATGCCGTGATCGCCGAGCGCCGACGCCCCGTAGAAGAGCCGGTCGGCCGCGGGCCGGCCCCGCAGGTACCGGTCGAACAGCTCATCGACCCGTTGATCGAGGCGATCGACAGGCTCTTCCGTCGCGGGGCCGCTCACGCCGAAGAGGCGAGGCTGCGGCCGGACGCTTCGGCCGCCCGGGCCGGATCACCGCCGAAGGCAGGGCAGTACTCATGGAACGAACAGAAGTCGCAATGCCGCCCCGGCTTTGGCCGGAAGTCCTCCCGCTCACACGCCAGCTCGATCGCGCTCCAGATCGCCGTGGCCCGCTGGCGAAGACCCTTGATCGACTGCTCGTCAGGAATGGTGGAAATCGCCAGCGGCTCCCGGAGGTGGAGGAGCTGGACCCGGGCCGGACGCCGGCCCAGCAGCTGCTCACACAGGAAGGCGTAGAAGTGGACTCCTCCCAACCGGGCCTGCTCGTAGGCGGCACCGGGGGCCCGGCCGGTCTTGTAGTCGGTCACCACCAGCTCTCCGCTGTCGTCAAGCTCCAGGCGGTCGATGATGCCTCGCAACGTGAGCGAACCGAGCTGAACCGACAGCTGGAGCTCGGTGCCGATCACCTGCACGGTGTCGGGGTCCTCCAGCTGGAAGTAGTTGCGGATCAGCTGCTCGGCATCGGCCAGGAACTCTTCCTCCGTCTGGCCGAGATCGAGGCCCTCGTACTCCGGGTCGCCCAGAACATCGTCCCGGGCCCGGGTCAGCTTGGCGAGGGCGGCGTCAATCGATCGTCGGCCGCGGGGCTCGTCCCACATCAACAGCTCGAGGGCTCGATGAACCAGCGTCCCCTTGGCGGCGTGCGGAGACGGCGGCTCGGGAAGCCGGTCGATGGCGCTGAATCGAAAAGACAGCGCGCAGTCCTTGAACGACGACACCTTGGAGGGAGAAAGCGACGTCGGCACCGGCAAGCTCATTGCGCCCAGGCTAACGACACGGTGCGACGGTTATGCGGACCGGCCAGGTTCGCCCGTGATACCGATAAATGCTCGCCTGATCGATGCCGCCGTCTCATCCGGGTCCTCCATCGGCCCGAAGTGGCCCAACTTCGCGAGAACCTCGGTACGGGCCCGGGGCACCCGCTCAGCCATGGCGCCGATAGCTTCCGGCCCGAAGTGGGCGGTTGGACCACCGCACGCCAGCGTGACGGGACACGCCACCCGGTGCAGATGGAGGAACGCTTCATGGTGCAGCGCCATCTCGTAGGTTCTGGCTTCGTCCTCGCCGCGGCACCGGAGGCGGATGGTCCCATCTGGCAAGTCCTCGAATCCCCACTCCACATAGGCGCGCACGGCTCCTCTGACGAAGTGGGAGAACGGGGGCTTGGATCGATAGTTGGCGTAGGCGGCCCGCCGGGAGGGAAACACCTCCTTCCGGCGGCGGGCAACCTCTGCCATCGGGTTGCCATTGCCCGGCCACTCGGGACGGATCCGGTCCGCCTCATCGAGAGGCGGAACCACCGGTTCGTAGCAATACAGAGACGAGAACGTTCGCGGCGCTGCTTCCTCCGCCAGCAGCAGCACCGCACCTCCGCACGAGTGGCCGACCGCCAGGGGTCGCTGCAGCCCGAGCTCGTCCATGACCGCAAGGACGTCGAGTGACAAGCCGTTCCAGTCGTAGTTTCCGCCCGGGGCCTTGCCCGAATCGCCGTGGCCGCGTGCGTCGAACGCAACACAGCGATACTGCTCTGTGAGCCTGGCCGCGACGGGCAGCCAGGCCCGACCGTGAAAGCCGGTGGCGTGGGCGAAGACGATTGGCGGCCCGTCACCACCCAGTTCGTAGGTCGCGATTTCGACGCCATCACTCGTTTTCGCCCGGGGCCCAACAACGAAGGGATGGGCGGTCATTCATGTGAAGCTATACGAGCCGGGGCATAACTCGGCCGCGACACTCCCGAGTAGGCTGAGGGCATCGATGTTGTCGCGGCGGTGCTGGCCGCCAACCACCGCTTTTACGACGCGTTTGAGCGACGGGACCTCGATGCCATGTCCGATCTGTGGGACCGCTCTGACCGATCCACCTGCACCCACCCCGGATGGGCGACGCTGCGAGGCTGGGGCCGCATCGCCTCGTCTTTTTTTGCTCTCTTTCAGGGACCGCGGTCGCTGCAATTCTTGCTGACCGAAGAGCGCGCCCACGTCCTCGGAGATGTCGCATGGGTCTCCGTCGATGAGAACTTGCTGGGGGCTGAGGGAGGGGCGACGGTCGCCGCTCTCAACGTGTTCGTGCGCGACGGTGACGGTGGCTGGCGAATGGTCTGTCATCACGGGTCTGTCGTCAACAGCCCGCTCGAGGTGGGCTGACGCCGCCGGTGAACTCCCGGTTAACCGCCGGCCGACGCCAGCTTGGCCGCCAGCGTCAACGCGTTGCCGACGGCGTCGTCCCGGAAGCAGTTGTCGAAGATGAGATGGACCTCGCCCTTCCTACCGACGGAAGCGGCCAGCTCCTGCACCGCGCCCACCCACGCATCGAGTTCGGCATCGGCGTATCGGTACGGCCACGTCCACGCGTCGTCGTCTTCCAGTACGGGCGTCCGGCGGCCGACAAAGCGCACAACGGCCACTTCCGCGGTTGCCGCCACGACCTCGGGAACGGCCCGTGGACCTTCTCGAGGTCCATCGGTGCAAACGAATGCCAGGCCGTGCTGCTCCAACCATTCGAGCGTGTCCTCGCAGGCCGTGCCGTCAACCCACTTTCGGCTCCGCAACTCGACCGCAAGCCGGTAGTCGGGCAGGCGAGTCCTCGCTTCGGCCAGCACCGCCCTCGTCTCTGGCTTCGGCGTGAACCACGACGGATATTGCAAGATCACAACCCCAAGCCGGCCGGCCGCCTGCAAGGGCCGAAGGGCGTGGCGAAACCGTTCCCAGCACTCGTCAACCGCATCCGGCCGCAGGTGAGCGGAGTAGAGACGACGGCGGTGTCGTGTCTCGGGCCGAACCTCGTCTTGCAGGTCCTCCCATAACGAGTCCGGCAGCGTCGGGTTCTCGGTCAAAAGTGACCAGGCTCGAACGTCGAAACAAAACCCTTCCGGCGTGCGCTCAACCCACTGCCGGGCGACATCGGGTGTGGGTGGAAACCGGTACGTCGTGGCGATTTCGGCCAGGGGGACACGGGAGCAGTAGTAGGCCAGCCGCTCCCTTGCCGTCATGGTTCTGCGGGGATAGAAGTCGCCGTCGCGAACCAGACTGCGATCCGCCCACGACGACGTTCCGCACCGCACCTGGCTCTCTCCCGAACGGACGGCTGGTGCCACCTTGTGTTCGATTGCGAACCCAACGGCAGGTGTCAGGCCCAGCAGCGTTTCGCTCATAACGGGTGCGGGTACGGCTCAGGTATGCGGCTGGGTGAGGAGCTTCGACGGTAGAGGTTTCCCATTTTTCGGTTGCCATGAGCCTTCCGGCTGACGAGCGCCTTCTGCGGGCGACCCGGCGCGCGGTCGCTGCCTATCTGGAAGAGTTCGTCGCCTCGGCCGACATCATCGATGACGTCGTCCTCGCCCTCAACGAGGCGTGCACCAACGTTCTGAAGCACGCCTTTCCGAAGGTGAGCAGCGGTACCTTTCGCCTGCGAGCCGACCTCTCTGCTGACGAGGTCGTGGTTGAAGTGGTCGATGACGGCATCGGCTTTGACGCCATGCGCTACCAGGCCGGAGACCTTCTGGCTGTCTTTGGACGGGGCCTCGAAATGGTACGAAGGCTGATGACGACGGTTGAGGTTGAATCGCCCCGGCCCGACGGCGGTACTCGTCTCCTGATGAAAAAAACCCTGGGCCAGAAGGCGCCCGGCGACTAGCGGACCCGTCATCCTCGCCGAGGTTACGCGTTCCCGACTAAAACGCCGTGTCAATGTCGGACGCCGAACATTGGGGTGTCGAAACCGTCTATCGCGATGCGTCCGGAGCATGGCGGCAGCCCCCCGCCGCGACCATCGAAGCCGTTCTCGGCGTCATGGGCGCGGGGCGAACGCCGCCGCTGGCGACCGCTCCGCCGGCGGTCGGGGGACGAATCGATCTTGAAGATGGCGGCACGGCTGACATGGGCGGCACGAGCGGGACGTTGCCGCCGGATATGCCATTCGGCTACCACCGTTTCACCCCCACCGATGGGGGAGAGGCCCGGTTGTTGATCGTGAGCCCGCGCCGGTGCCGGCTGCCCCCCCTGAGGAAGGCCTGGGGCTGGTCGGTTCAACTTTATGCCGTGAGATCGGGGGCGACCTGGGGGATCGGGGACCTGGCCGACCTGCGCCGGCTGGGCGAGTGGGCATCCTCGCAGGGCGCGGAGTTCACCATGATCAACCCGCTGCACGCCGCCCTTCCGGGACAGCCCGAAAGCCCCTATTTCGCCAGCAGCCGTTGCTTCCGCAGCCCCCTGTACCTGCGGGTTGAAGAGGTCCCGGGTGCGGCTGGCCTGCCCGGACTCGACGACTTCGTCACGGCCGGACGAGCGCTCAACCGGGTCCGGCGCATCGATCGCGCGGCCGTCTGGCGTCTGAAAACCAGCGCCCTCGAAGCCCTGTACGACGGGTTCTCCGACGATGCGGCGTTCACCGCCTATTGCCGGGAGCAGGGCGCCGCCCTGGATGCCTATGCCACCTTCTGCGCCCTGGTCGAGCTCCATGGCCTCGACTGG
>JBPYFF010000552.1:0-3481 GCA_051984455.1 Acidimicrobiales bacterium
ACGGCATGGGCCATCCGGGCACGTTTCACTATGGTCCTCTGGTCGAGGAAGTAAACCACGGTGTCTTTGAGTCCGGCGGCAAGCCGGCTGTGTTTACCGTGAGCGACATCTGCGATGGGGTGGTGCAAGCCACCGACGGCCGACGGACGCTATTCAGGAGCCATGCGCGGCCCCTGCGTGGGACACGTCTCACCCGAGGCTCTCGACGGGGGTCCGATCGCCCTCGTTGAGGAGGACGACTTGATCGAGATCAACGTCCCCGAGCGGCGACTGGCCATCGTCGGCGTCCGAGGCGAGCCACGGAGCGAGGCCGAGATGGAGGCGGTGCTGGCCGTCCGGCGCCGGCACTGGACGCCACAGTCGCCGCGGCACGGCAGCGGCATTCTGTCGTTGTACTCGCAGGTGGCCCGCCGCACCTCAGAGGGGGCGGCCATGACTCCACGCCGGTAACCCGAATCGAATATCCGACTTCAGCCTGGAGGCAGGAAGAATGCCCGACGGTGAAACACAACTGGTCGTCATCGCCGACTATGACTACGGCGACGTCGACATCGAGCGGGCCATCATCGAAGGCGCCGGCTTGCAGTTGCTCGCCGCCCAATGCAAGACCGAGGACGACCTCATCGCCGTGGCCGGGGACGCCCAGGCCGTCATCGCCCAGTATGCGCCGGTGGGCGCCAGGGCGATCGCCGCATTCAAACGCTGCCGAATCATCGCCCGGTACGGCACCGGGGTGGACATCGTGGACGTGGAGGCAGCCACCCGCCGGGGCATATTGGTGACCAATGTCCCCAATGACTGGTGCCGGGATGAGGTAGCCGATCACGCCATGGCCCTCCTGCTGGCCGAGGCCCGAAAGCTGCGCGCCTACGACAGGGAGACCCGGGCCGGCGTGTGGCACTGGCAGTCCGGGCAGCCCATCCACCGCCTACGGGGACGCGTCCTGGGTTTGCTGTCGTTCGGTGCCATCGCTCAGGCGATCGCAGCCCGGGCCACCGGATTCGGCATGGTCGTCATCGCCAGCGACCCCTATATGGACCCCGCAACCCTCCTGGCTCAGGGGGTCGAGCCGGTGTCCTTCGACCAGCTGGTCGAGCGGGCAGATTTCCTGGTGATCCAGGCGCCGCTCACGCCTGACACCCACCACCTCTTCAACGAAGCCCGTCTGCGTGGCATGAAACGGAGCGCCATGCTCATCAACACCGCCCGGGGTCCCATTGTCGAGGATGCAGCCCTTTATCGAGCATTGAAGGAAGGTTGGATCGCCGGTGCCGGTTTGGACGACATCGAGGAGGAGCCGGCCAAGCAGCGCGACTGGCGACCGACGAACGCTCTCTTCAGCCTGGACAGAGTGATCATCACCCCGCACGCCGCCTACTACTCGGAGGAAGCCATGCGCGAGGTCCGCCAGTTCGCCGCTCGGGAGGTGGTGCGTGTCCTCAACGGGCAGACGGCCCTTTCGCCGGTCAACGTCGTATGACAGGGGGCACTGCTGCGGGCCAGCCGAAGGGTTAACGTGCCTCCCGTGGACGACCCGTCCTCCGAGAGCTCTCAGTCCACACTCAGGGGGAGCCCGTTTCCGCTTATCGAGGACTACGCGTTCATCTCCGACACTGAGGTCTGCGCGTTGATCGCGCCGAGCGGGAACGTGGAATGGATGTGCCTGCCACGCATGGACGGCCCCAGCGTCTTTGCGGCCATTCTTGACCGCGATGCCGGCTGGTTTCGATTGGGCCCGGCGGACGTGGGTGTACCGGCCGGACGCCGCTACCTGCCAGGCACCATGGTGGTGGAAACCACCTGGGATGCCCAGACCGGGTGGGCCGTGGTCCGGGACGTACTGCTGATAGGGCCGTGGCATCACGAATCGAGCCGATCCAGCAGCCATCAGCGGGTGCCGGCGGATCACGACGCCGAAAAGGTGCTGCTACGGACGGTTCGGTGCCTGAGCGGCTCCATTGACTTCGTATTGGAGTGCGAGCCGAGCTTCGACTATGGCCGGCGCCGGGCGGTGTGGCGCCATACTGGGCCCGGCTACGGGGAGGCCGAGGCCAGCTCTGGCGAGGATCAGCCTCCGCTCCGGCTGACTACCGACCTGAACCTGGGTTTTGAAGGACCCCGCGCCATCGCCCGACGGCGGCTCCGGGCGGGTGAGCAGGTTTTCTGTGCCCTGTCATGGGAGGACGGTTCTCCACCGAAGACCTTCGCAGCCGCCCACGAGAGGCTGGCCCGCACGGGGGACTTCTGGCACGAGTGGATCAGCCGGGGCAAGTTCCCGGACCACCCCTGGCGGGCCTATCTGCAGCGCTCGGCGCTGACCCTGAAGGGTTTGATCTATGCACCTACAGGGGCGCTGCTGGCCGCGGCCACGTCCTCGCTGCCCGAAACCCCGGGCGGGGAGCGCAACTACGACTACCGCTACAGCTGGCTGCGGGACGCCACCTACACACTGTGGGGGCTGCACACCCTGGGCCTGGACCGCGAGGCCAACGACTTCTTCTACTTCATCGCCGATATGGCCGAGGGGGAGGCCGATCTGCAGATCATGTACGGCATCGGCGGCGAGCGCGAACTGACCGAGCACATCCTGGACCATCTCTCCGGTTACGAAGGTGCCCGGCCGGTGCGCATGGGTAACGGCGCCTGGGATCAGCGCCAAAATGACGCGTGGGGAGTCCTCGTCGACTCGGTGTACCTGCACACCCGGGCCCGCGACCACCTGGACGAGCGCCGCTGGCCCATGATCAAACGCCAGGTCGAGGCGGCTTTGACCCACTGGCGGGAACCTGATCAAGGCATCTGGGAGGTGCGCGGGCCGGCCCGGCACTTCACGGGCTCCAAGGTCATGTGCTGGGTGGCAACGGACCGCGGTGCCAAGCTGGCCGAACTACGTGGCGACCACGATCGCGCCACCAGCTGGCGTCAAGCGGCCAAAGAGATACACGCCGACATCTGCGCCCAGGGCACCGACGAGCGCGGCGTGTTCTGCCAGCACTACGAGACCACCGCCCTGGACGCCTCGACACTGCTCATACCACTGCTCGGGTTCCTCCCACCGGACGACCCCCGGGTGCGGGCCACGGTGCTGGCCATTGCTGACGAACTCACGGAGGATGAACTGGTCCTCCGCTACCGGGTGGAAGAGACCGACGACGGCTTTAGCGGCGAGGAGGGCACCTTCACGATTTGCTCATTCTGGTTGGTCTCCGCCCTGGTAGAGATCGGCGAGCTCGAGCGGGCCCGGGCGCTGTGCGCCAAGCTACTGTCGTTTGCCAGTCCGTTGCTGCTCTACGCCGAGGAGATCGATGCGCACAGCGGCCGGCACCTGGGCAACTTTCCGCAAGCGTTCTCCCACCTGGCCCTCATTAACGCGGTTATGCATCTCATCCGGGCCGACGAACAACTCAGCCGCCAGGCCAGCCTGCCCCCTGCCGGGTTGGAGCTGACGATCAGCGCAAACCAGCCGGACGGATAGGTGTTG
>JBPYFF010000553.1:0-3105 GCA_051984455.1 Acidimicrobiales bacterium
ATGGCGCTCGACACCCGTTCCACCAAGACGGTTCGCGTCAACCGGCCGGCGCCGTGACGGCTGTCTGCCCCAACGGCCATCAGTCGGCCACCACTGACTACTGCGATCAGTGCGGGGCCAAGATCGAGCGCCCCGAGGCGATCGGCGCGGCTCAGGCAGCTCAGCCGGCTCAACCGGCCGCGGCCCAACCGGAGCCCGCGGCCGCATCAACGGGGGAACCCTGCCCGGTCTGCGGCGCGGCGCGCGTCGGCACGGATCGATACTGCGAGGGATGCGGCTATGACTTCACCGCCGTCGCCGCAGTCGGAGAAGCGGTGCCAGCAAATCCGGCAAACCCCGACACCGTGTGGGAAGCGGTCGTGACGGCCGATCAGACCTATTACGAACGTGTCGCGCCCGAGGGAATCGCGTTTCCTCCGCACTGCCCCGCGCGGACCTTTGTCATCAACGGACAGGAGGTTCGCATCGGGCGGCGCAGCGCCTCTCGAGGGATCCAGCCGGAGATCGACCTCGGTGGTGCGCCCGAGGACACCGCCATCTCGCATCTTCACGCTTTGCTCGTCCGGCAACCGGACGGGTCATACGCGCTCGTCGACCCCGGGTCGACCAACGGCACGACGGTCAACGACGACGACACGCCGGTCGCAGCCAACGTCCCTGTCCTGATGTCGGACGGAGATCGCATGCACATCGGCGCCTGGACGACGATCACTCTTCATAGCCGGCCGGCTCCGTGACCTCATCGAGATCCGGCAGAGCCAGTACCCGCAGGTCAATGAGGGCGTGCACCACGATCGCGGGCAGGAGGCTGCCGGTGGACAAGGTCAGCCAGGCCAGGTAGGCACCGACCAGCCCGGTCAACAGCACCCCCCGGCTGCCCTGATAAAGGTGGGCGAAGCCGAACGCGGCGGCGGTCACCACAATGATGAACGGCTGCGAAGCCGCCGGCCACAGCCATCGGACATAGGCGATGCCGAAGCCTCGAAACACCACCTCTTCGCACACCCCTGCGGTGATGGCAAGGACCCCAAAGGTCAACCGCTCCTCGCGGGAACGAGGCAACAGCTCGATGAATCCGCGGGCCTGGCGTCGCAGCAGAGCTCGGATGTTGCTCCCGCCGAAACGAAAGATGACGGCGCTGGCCCCCAGCACGATGGCCACTGCCAGCACGTCGTTCATCGCGGCCCGGGCGTCGCTTCCGCTGCGCAGGCCGATCGACCCGAGATCGCGGCCCGCTAGAAGACCGATGACCACGACAACGCCAACGGCCAGCCACTCGCCGGCGATGCCCCGCCGGTAGTGGCGGAGACGGGCGTCAGGGTTGGTCGCCACCTCGGCTTTGAGACGGCGGTAACGGCGACGGCCAGCGAAGGGCTGGACGAAGACCAGCTCGACGACAAGGACCGTCGCCAGCAGCGCCGCAACCGCGTCCATGGGTCGAACCTACTGGCAACCGTGTGTCAATCTGGGGCGGTGCCAGTGTTCGAGACGAATGGACTCGCGCTCTACTACGAGGAGTATGGGGCAGGTTTCCCCTTGCTGTTGTTCGCCCCCGGCGGGATGCGGTCCGAGCTCCAGCTGTGGCGAGCCCGGCCGGATGCACCCAACGACAAGCTGCCCTGGATCGACCCGATGGCCGACCTGTCGGATGAGTTTCGGGTCATCGGCGTCGACCAGCGCAACGCCGGACGCTCCACCGCCCCGGTCGCCCCGGGTAATTCCTGGCAGACATACGCGTCCGACGCCCTCAGCCTCCTCGACCACCTTGGCATCGACAAGACCCATGCCATGGGCGGCTGCATCGGATCGTCGTATGTGCTCGGCCTCATCCAGGCCGCCCCTGACCGGGTCGTTGCGGGCGTGCTTCAGAATCCCATCGGCCTCACGGCCGGCAATCGGGGCGACTTCTACGGCATGTTCGACCAGTGGGCGGCCGGACTTCCCGACCGGGCCAGCCCGTCCACATGGACCGCCTTCCGCGAAGCGATGTTCGGCGGGGAGTTCGTTTTCAGCGTCTCCCGCGAGTTCGTCCATCAATGCCAGGTACCGCTCCTCGTGCTCTCGGGTCACGACCACTTCCATCCTCCCGAGGTCGCCCGGGAGATTGCGGAGCTTGCACCTCGCGCCGAACTGGTTGAGCAGTGGGCCGGGGAAGAGCTGAAGCCGGCGACGAGAGACAAGATCCGGGCCTTTCTCGCGTCGCACTCGCCCAGTGCAGTTTGAGCGACGGCTCCGGCTCGGCATCGCTGATGGATCAATCAGCCTGACCTTTCGCCGGTGGGCCCGACCGCAAGTCGTCGCCGGCCGCCGATACCGGACCGGCGACGGGATCATCGAGATGGACGAGGTCGCGGTGGTGCACGTCCGTCAGATCACCAGGGACGAGGCAAACCAGGCCGGGTACCGCTCGGTGGCGGAACTGGTCCGCGATCTGCGCGGACCGGCTGACCGCCCCGTCTATCGCCTGGCCTTTCATCGAATCGAAGGACCCGATCCCCGGGCAGAGCTGGCGGCCGACGAGGGGCTCAGCACGGAAGACCTGGCCGGCATCGAACGGCGTCTGAGCCGGCTGGATCGATCCAGCTCGCACGGGCCCTGGACTGAGGCCGTCCTCGACCTGATTGCCTCCAACCCTGGCGTCCGCGCGCCCGACCTCGCTGCCTCGATGGGCCGGGAGACATTGCCGTTCAAGCAAGACGTCCGCAAGCTCAAGAACCTAGGCCTGACCCTGAGCCTGCCGGTCGGCTACCGCCTGTCACCCCGGGGCGCGGCCTATCTCCGGGCTCAGCTCTCTTCGTACCGCCAGCCCTCGGGGTCCATCCACAGGCGCCGGCGGGACCCGGCCCGGCCGGCGTCACCGTCGACGTAGCCGGCGTCACCGTCCCACAGGGCAACCAGTAGACCGCCGGCGCTGACCATCCGGGTTGCAAAGTGCTCGGGCGGCGTTGTCCGCGCCGCCGCCAGCGCCGTGCTCACGTCCGGCCAGGCGGTGAGGCGGTACAGCGTGACCCACGTGGGAGGAGCCAGCTCGATCTCGCCCCGGTCTCGCAGGGCGAGGGCGTCGGCCGGCCGAAACCACCCCTGGTCGTGAATCTCGCCTCCGTC
>JBPYFF010000554.1:0-2926 GCA_051984455.1 Acidimicrobiales bacterium
TCGGGCCCGACAAGCTGTCGAAGATGGCGACCCAGCTTGGTGTGACCACCAACCTTCCTGCCAACGCCTCACTGGTGCTCGGGACTTCGGAGGTGTCGGTCCTGGACATGGCGAGCGCCTACTCGACATTCGCCGACGAAGGCACTCACGTCGAGCCGCAGTTCATCACCAAGGTCACGACCGCGGACGGCACTCCCTTGCAGTGGAACCGCGTTCCGCTCCGGCCGGTTCTCACCCGAAACGAGGCCGATCTGGTCAATTACTGCCTGCAGGAAGTGGTGCTCCACGGCACCGGGACGGGGGCGGAGTTCGGTAAGTCGTTTGCGGGGAAGACGGGCACCACGACCGGCTACAGCGACGCCTGGTTCATCGGCTACACACCGAAGCTGACAGCAGCAGTGTGGATGGGTTATCCGCAGTCCGCCACGGCCATGATGAACTTGCGGGGGGTTTCCGGAGGCGTGGACGGGGGGTCGATCCCGGCCAGTATCTTTCGCCGGTTCATGGCCGCGGTGACGAAGAACGGCGCCTTCACAGGGAGCTTCGACACCAACTTCAGCTTCGGCGGAAAAATCATCGGACCACCGACGTCTGGCATCTACTACCCGCTCGGCACCGGGGCGACGACGACCATCCCGACGACGAGCACGACTTCCACGACCTCCACAACGGTCAGCCACGTCCCCGTCACCCCGCCGAAATCCGTGCCTGCTGCGACCCTGCCGCCGGCAGCAACGCCAGCCAGCAAACCATCGACAACGGGGACGCCAGCGAGCAGCACCAGTTCTGCGCCGTAGGGACTCTTTTTCCCTAGTCCTCCGCCAACTCGTGCGGGTACTGGCTACGGCACGAGAAGCACCACAACTCCGTCTCCTCCACCCTCGTCACGGATCCAGGACGGTCCCAGTCTTCCGGGGTGACGTAGAGACGCCGCACGACGACGAGATCATCGTCCTCTCGAGCGCAGTTCTCGCAAACCCTTTCCATGATCTGAGGATACGATGAGGGCACCGCCGGCAGCCGAGCGGCGCTGGACGGGATGGGAGGTACGGTCATGACGCAGGTGGTAACCGCGCCCTCGATTCGAGCGCGGAAGGGCTCGGGCGAGCCGCTGGTGATGGTGACGGCCTACGACGCTCCAGGCGCCCGGATCGCAGATGCGGCCGGGGTCGACATGATCCTGGTGGGCGATTCCCTGGCCATGGTGGTGCTGGGGTATGACGACACCCTCTCGGTGACCGTCGACGACATGGCCCACCATGTGGCCGCCGTCAGCCGGTCAGGACCCGGGGCCATGGTCATCGCCGACCTTCCGTGGTTGAGCTATCACGTCAGCGTCGAGGACACCGTTCGCAATGCGGCCCGGTTGGTCCGCTGTGGAGCCCAGGCGGTCAAGCTGGAGGGAGGCCAGAAACGCCTCCCCATGGTCGAGGCCATCCTGGACGCCGAGATCCCCGTCATGGGGCACCTCGGACTGACACCGCAGTCCGTCCATGCCATGGGAGGGTTCAAGGTCCAGGCCAAGCAGGCCGCCAGTGCGGCCGGCCTCATCGAGAACGCGCGAGCGCTGGCCGAAGCGGGCTGTTTCTCGATCGTACTGGAGGGCGTGCCCGACACCGTGGCCCGCCTGGTAACCGAGGCCGTCTCCGTGCCGACCATCGGGATCGGGGCTGGGCCCTGGTGCGATGGCCAGGTGCTGGTGTTCCACGACGTGCTGGGGCTCGAGGATCGGGTCTTGCCCAAGTTCGTCCGCCGCTACGCCTCGCTCAAGGCCGACGCGGTGACTGCGCTCGCGACCTACGCGGCCGACGTGCGGGCCCGACGATTTCCTTCGGACGAGGAGAGCTACCACCTGTCGGAAGAAGTTTCGCGGCAGTTGGTTGGAGCAGAGGAACTCGTCGTCGGGCTCTACGGTCACGGGAGATAGCGGACCGGGAAGGCCGACCGCTCGTTTGCCAGTGCGCCGGCGGTTGCTCTGGGGTTGCGCGCTGGTCCTGGGGGTCGGTCTTGGTCTTCTCGGCTATGCCGTTGTTGGAGGCGGGTGGAACAGTGGGTCGAACGGCGGGTCGAACGGTCCTCGGCCCGTGCCCGGATTCAGCCGGGTCGGGTTCCACGTACGGGGGCCGGCCGTGCCCGTTGCTGTCTCACGCCGGACGCACTGCGCCCTGCTCGCCAACACCGAGCCGGAGCGCGAGCGAGGCCTGATGAACCGGCGAGACGTGGGTGGCTATGACGGCATGATTTTCGAGTTCCCGCACGCCGACCGGGTCGGGTTCTATATGAAGAACACGCTGATCCCGCTATCGATCGCCTGGTTCGATCCGTCCGGCCGGTTTGTGAGCGCGACCGACATGGTGCCGTGTCCGCCAGGAGAGGAGTGCCCGCTGTACTACCCGGCCGGGGCGGCCAGCACCGCCATCGAAGTGGCGCGAGGCCACCTGGCCGGACTCGGGATCGGGCCGGGCGCCACTATCTCTGTTGGCGGCCCGTGCATCAGCTAACCCGTCTCACCCCCTCGCCATACTGGGCTCCGATGGAGTATCGCGGACGTCGAGTACCATGTCTCGGTCATACAGAACCCTGCCCCGCACCCGCGGGGCCCCGAGCGGAGACGCCGGGACCAGAGGGAGGTGCAAGGCCCAATGCGGCCATATGAAGTCATGGTGATACTCGACGCCAGCCTGGACGAGGATGTCATCCGGGCGACCGTCGACCGGGCAACCCAGCTCATCACATCCAGGGGGGGCACCCCGCCCAGGGTGGAACGATGGGGTAAGCGCCGGTTCGCGTACGAGCTCAAGCACAGGACGGAGGGCTATTACGTCCTCATCGACACCATGGCCGAGCCGGCCGCCATGGCCGACCTCGACCGGATGCTGCACCTCGCGGATGAGGTAGTTCGCCACAAGATCATCCGACTGCCCGA
>JBPYFF010000555.1:0-2725 GCA_051984455.1 Acidimicrobiales bacterium
CGCGCACGTCTCTTTCGTCTGTGCGGCTCATCGAGCGGTCGTGGATGTCGATCCCGACCTTGGTCTGATCCGCGTCGTTCAGATTGCCACCGCCCAGGACGTGGGCCGGGCCCTCAATCCTCTGCACGTCGTCGGACAGATAGAGGGCGGGATTGCCCAGGGAGTGGGACTGGCCACCATGGAGGAGTTGTTGCTCGACCAGGGCCGTATCCGCAACCCGTCCTTCACCGACTACCTGATACCCACCGCGCTCGACATGCCCGATGTGGTGGCCGTTTTGGTGGAGGAGCCTGAGCCGGGCGCGCCCTTCGGCGCCAAAGGAGTGGGCGAACCACCGACCATCTCGTCGAGCGCCGCCATCCTTGCCGCCATCCGTAACGCCACCGGCCGGCCGGTGACGCGCGCTCCGGTTCGGCCGGAAGACATCGCCATGGATCACTAGATGCCGATCCCGTTCGTCGTCCGGGGCGCAACGGTGATCGATGGCTCCGGTACCGATCCGATGGCAGCGGACGTGAGTGTCGATGCCGGCGGTCGCATCGACGCGATCGGCCCCAACATCGCGGCGGCCGAGGGCAGCGCCATCGTGGACGCGAGAGGGCTGGTGCTTTGCCCCGGCTTTATCGACATGCATTCCCATTCGGACCTGTACACGATGGTGCGACCTGGCTCCGAGCAACCCCCTGTCGGAGACGGTCCGAAGCTGTTGCAAGGGTGCACCGCCCAGGTCTTCGGTCAGGACGGGATCTCGGCCGCGCCCGTCACCGACGACGATGTCGACGGGTACGCCGCTTACATCGCCGGACTGGACGGCTTCCTGGCCCCGGCTCGCTGGACCTGGCGGAGCTTCGGCGAGTACCTGCACCGCCTTCGGGCCAGCTCGGCCACCAGGGTCGGTGCCCTCGTCGGCCACTCCACCGTTCGACGGCTGGCGATGGGCATGGCGGCCCGCCCACCAACCGCGGATGAGCTCCAGGCAATGTCGGCCGCCGTGGATCAGGCTATGGCAGATGGCGCCCTGGGCCTTTCGACCGGACTGGTGTACGCCCCGGCCAGCTTCGCCTCGACCGATGAGCTGATCGCATTGTGCCGCGTCGTCGCGGCGAGAGGTGGCCGCTTTTTCGTGCATGTCCGCTCGGAGAGCGACCGGGTGGTCGAGGCAACGCAAGAGGTCATCGAAGTCGCCCGCCGGACCGGCGTCCATCTTCACTACAGCCACATCAAGGCGGCCGGCCGGCGCAACTGGCACCTGGCCGGCCGGCTCATCGAACTCATCGACCAGGCCCGCGACGACGGGGTGCGTATCAGCTCCGATGTCCACCCTTATACCGCCGGGTCGACCACCGCCTCGGTGCTCCTGCCGCCCTGGGTCATGGCCGACGGAGTCAGCACCGCCCTGCGGCGGCTGGGCGATCCATCAGTTCGCCTCCGTATCCGTGATCAGCTCATGCACGACACGACCGGCTGGGACAACTGGTGGGCCTTTTCCGATAGATGGGATGGCCTGGTTGTAGCTGGTGCTCACCGGCCCGGAATTGCCGGTCATTCCCTGGCGTCGGTGATCGGGTCCGCCGGTGTGGGCGACCCTCTTTCTCCCGCCGCGTTCGACGTTGTTTTCGACCTGCTGATGGAAGAAGAACTTTCGATGTCCATCGTGTCGTTCAACAACACTGAAGACAACGTTGGGAGGTTCCTCAGTCAACCCCATTGCACCGTCGGGTCGGACGCACTGGTGAACCCGCACGGCCATCCCCACCCCCGCCTCTACGGAACCTTCCCGCGCGTACTCGGTCGCTATGTTCGTGAACGGGAGCTCCTGTCGCTGCCCGAGGCGGTGGGTGCGATGACGGGCCGGGCCGCCGGCGCGCTCGGCCGGACTGATCTGGGCCTTTTGACGGTTGGTGCCCTGGGAGACCTGGTCCTGCTCGATCCCGACACTGTCGCCGATCGGGCCACCTATGAGGAGCCTCGCCTCACGCCGGTTGGTATCAAGCGCGTGTGGGTCGGGGGCCGGCCTGTCGTAGAGGACGGGGAGTTCGCGTCCACGATCGGTGCCGCCGCCAACGTTTAGCGTGGCGCTTTCCTAGCTGATCCGGCGGGCGCCGGACGATGGCTCGGCCGGGAAGCACGTGGGGGCGGCGAAGCCCCACCGGCAGAAGGCGGCGTCGACCGACGCGACAATGTCGGGCACTGAGGTGGCCGGCGCGAGCGCGATGGCACAACCTCCAAAGCCCGCGCCCGTGAGCCGGGCTCCCAGCGCGCCGGCTGCCAGCGCGGCTTCGACTGCGAGATCGAGGTGGGCGCTCGAGACCTCGTAATCGTCCCTCAACGACCGGTGAGAGGCGGTGAGGAGGGGACCGATCGACGCCACGCCCCCCTCGTCCTCCGGGCCGCGCAGGCGACTCACCATGGCCAGGACACGGGCGTTCTCGGTGACCACGTGCCGGACCCGCCGAACGAGGACCGGGTCATTCAACCGGCCGAGGGCTGCGTCAAGGTCGCGCTCGGACAGGTCGCGGAGCGACCGCACGCCGAGGAGCCGGGCGGCCTCCTCGCACGCCCGCCGGCGTTCGGCGTAGGCGCCGTCCACCAGCGCATGGGGCGCATTGGTATTGATGATGACCAGGCTGAGGCCAGCGCGGGCGGGAGAGAAGGGCACCGG
Organism: Acidimicrobiales bacterium; assembly: GCA_051984455.1. GTDB lineage: Bacteria > Actinomycetota > Acidimicrobiia > Acidimicrobiales > Palsa-688 > JBPYFF01. Next base: position 2,663 of record JBPYFF010000555.1, read on the forward strand.
TTCCGCCCGAAGGGTCCTCGTGTCGAGAAAGATGGCGTGGCCGGCCAAGGCCGTCATGGAAGC
>JBPYFF010000556.1:0-3015 GCA_051984455.1 Acidimicrobiales bacterium
CGTGTCGTACATCATCTCAACCGTCGAGTTCATGGGCGCGCTCGCTGCCGACGCTCCCGAGGCCGCCCTCATCAGCGTGCCGCCTTACCACATCGCGGGAGTGTCGGCCGTGCTGAGCTCGGTGTACTCCGGCCGCCGGGTCGTTCAGCTGGCATCCTTCGACCCGGCCGCCTGGGTCGTGGCCGCCCGGGAGGAGGCCGTCACCCACGCCATGGTCGTGCCCACCATGCTCGGCCGCATCCTCGATGTCCTCGAGCGCGAGGGCGAAGGGCTGCCCGCCCTCCGCACCCTCTCCTACGGAGGAGGCCGGATGCCGGTCCCGGTCATCCAGCGGGCGATGCAGCAGTTGCCGCACGTCGACTTCGTCAACGCCTACGGGTTGACCGAGACGAGCTCGACCATCGCCCTGCTCGACCCGGAGGATCATCGGGTCGCGTGGGCCAGCGAGGAACCCGATGTCCGCCGGCGGCTGGGCTCGGTTGGCCGCCCCGTCCCCGGCGTCGAGCTGGAAATCCGCGACGCGGAAGGCGATGTCGTGCCCGCCGGCAAACCCGGCGAAATCTGGGTTCGGGGCGAGCAGGTCTCGGGCGAATACCTCGGCCAGCCGCCCCGGTCGGAAGACGGGTGGTTCCCGACCCACGACGCCGGCGTCCTGGATGAAGACGGCTATCTCTACCTCGAAGGACGGCTCGACGACGTGATCGTGCGAGGTGGTGAGAACATGTCGCCGGGCGAGATCGAGGAAGTACTTATTTCGCATCGCTCGGTTGCCGACGCCGCGGTCATCGGACTCCCTGATGCCGAATGGGGGGAAAAGGTCGTGGCCGCCGTTGTCCCGGCCGAAGGTGCGACGGTGAGGCCCGAGGAACTACAGGATTGGGTCCGCCGCCAGCTGCGCTCCTCAAAGACACCCGACCGCATCGAGGTCAGGTCGGAACTGCCGTACACCGAGACCGGCAAACTGTTGCGACGGGTTCTCCGGAACGAGCTGGAGAGCTAACCGTGGTCGACGACCTCGTCAACCAGATGCCATTTAAGGGCGGTTTCCACCGGCAGGGCGTCGCCGGTCAGGGCGAGAAAGGCGGCGCGTTGCCGGCCGATGCGCGGTGGGAGGCTGACCGTGCCCCCGGCGCCGGGAACCAGGCCCATTCCCACCTCCGGTAGCCGGAAGCTGGCGTCTGGCCGGGCTACGACTCTCCGGCAGAAGGCCGGCAGCTCCACACCGGCACCCACGCAGGGGCCCTGCACCACCGCAGTGACGTCGCCGAGGGCGTCGAGCAACCGACCCGGGCTGCGGCTGACCCGGATGGAGTGAGCCGTGACCGGGTCCTCCGCCGTCCCGAATTCGGCCAGATCGCCGCCGCTCGAGAACGCCGGTCCCTTTCCCCGGAGCACCGTCGGGGGGTGACTCGGGCCGGCCAGGAGCCCGCGAAGAATGTCCACCAACCGGTCGCGCATGGCGGCGTCGTAGGCGTTGCGAACCTCCGGCCGGTTCAGGGTGATGGTCACCGTCGTCCCGTCGTCATCCACCACGACCGGCTCAGACGACGGCCGCGCCGCGGGGAGGTCCTGCGTTCGCAGCCATCTCGAGAACTCGGGCCCCGCCAGCAGCATCGAATAGGCGAGCGACTCGGCCACCAGTGCGTCCCCGACCGGCAGGTGACGCCTGAGCCGGAGCAGCTGAACCAGGGTGGTGGCCGCTCGCGGCGCCGTCCGGCACGTCGCCGCGATCTTCTCGATGCTCGTGGCTGGTTCGCGGCAACGAATCCAGCCAGCAAACGGTCGATCGTCGTCAGCGCTCAGCAGCACGTCGAACGGCACGAGCCCGGGAGAGTCGAATGCGCCCTCCGACCACCCGACCAGCACCCTCTGAGGGGCCGCGCTGCCAGCTGGCAAGACGTCTGCCCGCCCATCCTTGACCGGGGTGAGGTCGACGACGACCAGGGGCGATTCTCCATCGGTGACGGGCCGTTCGAGGGCTTCTGGATCGGTCAAGAGGTCCGTCAGCTGCTCGACGGAGATCACGTCATACTCTTCCACCTGATGTCGGCGCTTGCCTATGCAGAACGGTTACTCGGTCTGCTCGGTGTGGCAGGGGCCGGCGAGTTGAGAGGTGGCGCAACCACTGACCCCTATGAGGGGTGGGCGGCCAGCGGCGCCATGATGCTTACCGGCGACAGAGACGGGCCGCCGCGAGCGCCCGGCTGGCCGGTCGCACCCTCCATGGCGGGTGCCGCCGCGGCGCTGGCGCTGATCACCGGGCGCCTCGGTCACCGGGTCGACATCGACGGCCCTGCGCTGCTGGGAGAACGAGCCGCCCACACCGGCCTGCGGCGTCGGGGGACAGTCTCTCCGGGGGGATCCTGCCGGCTGCTGCCCACCCTCGACGGCTGGCTGGCGGTGAACCTTCCCCGTCGCTACGACCTCGATGCCCTGCCCGCTTGGCTCGGGTGCTCTTGCCCGACGGGGGAGGACCCGTGGGACCTGGTGGGCCGGCGGGTGAGGGCAGGCCGGGCCGAGGAACTCGAGCAGCGGGCGATGTTGCTTGACCTGCCCGTTGCCAGACTTCCCGATGCCGGGGCGCCCACCACCGCTGGCGGGACGGTCCCCTTCCTGCTCACGGCTCGGGGTACGGGGCGGGGCCAGACCATCAGGCCGCTGGTGGTCGACCTGTCGTCGATGTGGGCGGGACCGTTGTGCGCCAACCTTCTCGGTCTCGCCGGCGGGCGGGTGGTGAAGGTCGAGAGCGTCACCCGGCCGGATGGGGCGAGGAGCGGATCGCCGTCCTTTTTCCATCTCCTGCACGGAGGCCATGAGTCCGTGGTGCTTCCCCTGGCCGAGGCGAGCGGTCGGGACGGGTTGCGCAGACTGGTCGCGGCGGCGGACGTGGTGATCGACTCTTCCCGGCCGCGCGCCATGGAGCAACTGGGCATCGACCCCATGGAGGTCGTGGCCGGCGGAACGACGTGGGTCAGCGTCACCGCCTACGGCCGGGGTGGTCGCGGGGCCAACCGG
>JBPYFF010000557.1:0-2731 GCA_051984455.1 Acidimicrobiales bacterium
CACGCTCTCGGTCACGGGGGTGGCCCCCCACATGATGTAGCGAAGTGACGACAGGTCGTACTCTTCGAGGCGGGGATGGTTCGCCATCGCGAGGGCGATCGGCGCGACCGCCATCTCCAGGGTCATCCGCTCGGTGGCGATGCGGTAGAGCACTTCGTCAAGGTCGAATCGGCGATGCAGGCGGACGGTTGCTCCCGCCGCCGCGGCAGCAAGCAGGTTGAGCAGGCCGAGAATGTGCGACGGGGGAGTGGCGACCTGAAACCGGTCTTCCGGGCCGAGGCCGAGGGCGGTGCACCAGTGCGCGGTCGCCCGGCCAATCGAGCGATGGGTATGCCGGACGGCTTTGGGCAGCCCGGTCGTGCCGGAGCTGAAAACCAGCACCGACTCGTCGGTGTCGCCGACCTCCGGCGCCGAAGGCCGCGGAGGGCTGCCGGCGAACGGCGCCTCCACCGATGACGCCGCATCGACATCGATCACCCGGTCGCGGTCGAGATGTTCGGCCAGTAACGACGGGGCATCGCCGTCGGCGATCGCATGAGCCGGCCCCGTCAGCTCCATGGCGTGGGCGACCTCCAGCGCCTTCCATGCCGGGCTCAGCAGCACGGCGGCAGCTCCGAGTTTGCTCACGGCCTGAACGGCGATGATGAACTCGGGGCGATTTGACGTCATCACCGCTACCCGCTCCCTGGGCCCGATACCGCGTGATGCCAGGTGCCAGGCGAAGGCGTTGCTGAGACCATCCAGATCCCGGAAGGTGAAAGAGGCGTCACCAGATCGAACCGCGACACGATCCCCGAACCGGTCGGCCGCGCGCTCGAGGCCGTGATGCATGAGCGCGGCCGGCATGATGTCACCTGCCCCCGGCAAGAGAAGCGAGAAAGTCGCGGGTGCGCCGGGCGGAGGCGATCAGCTCTTCGCGGTTTTCCCCGATGGCGACGACTCTGGCCGAGATATCCGTGACGCCGGCATCGGCGAAGGCGTCCAGTCGCTTTTCGATCGTGGACTCGCTCCCGGCCGCGAGGATGTCGCCCACCGTGCGGGCGTCGCCGAGGTCGAGCAACCGTTGGTAGTTCGGCGAGACTTCCGCCTCGGCCAGGATGCGGTTGGTTCGGGTGACGGCGGCGTCGGTTTCGTCGTCGAGGCACAGGCAGACAGGGATACCGGCGACGATGCGAGGAGCCGGCCGCCCGGCTGCCTGGGCGGCGCGGGTGATGATCGGGGCGACGTGCGAGCCGATAGCCCGTTCGTCCGCCATCCACAGAAGCGTCCCGTCGGTGCGTTCCCCCGCCAGTCGGAGCATGACCGGCCCGAGGGCGGCGATGAGGACCGGTGTGGGCGCCAGGTCGGTGATGGCGAGCGAGTTGTGCACCCGGAAGAGGTCGTTCTCGACATCGACCGGGCCAGGGCCCCGCAGGGCGGCATCGAGGACGTCGAGATAGGACCGCATCACCGCGGCCGGGCGCTGGTAAGACAGGCCGAGCATTTCATCGATGATCCAGTGATGCGACACCCCGAGTCCCAGGGAAAGCCGCCCGCCGCACACGGCCTGGACTGACAATGCCTGCTGGGCAAGCGCAACAGGGTGCCGGGGCTGGACGGGCACGACGGCGGTGCCGACCTCGATTCGTGCTGTCTCCGACCCGACCAGGGCTGCGGCCGTCAACGCATCGAAGTCATCCGGGATCTGCGGGATCCACGCCGATGAGAGCCCTGCCTCCTCCGCCCATCGACCATCGGACACAAGCCGGTCGACCTTGGTGCGGTAACGACCTCGCTCCGGTCCGATCATGACGCCGATGCGCATCGCACTCGTCTCCTCAGGCTATCTGTGCATCACGGTCTCGGCTATTGCAAACGGCCTTCTGAGATATGATAACCTCACTCTCCAATCGGTGCCGATGTGGCCTCGGAACGGGCCGCGCTGACGCCGGCTTGACCCATCGCTATTCTTGACGTCGACGTCGATGTCTTCTTGGTATCCACGTTCTTTGCACCGACTGAAGCGCATGGCGAGGCGTCGTCGTGCGAGACGATTGACCACCTGGGGGTTTGGAGTCGACATAGAGGCCATGATCGTCTCAACCGTCAACAGCGCGTCCGTGTCCAGAGGCTGACGGGATGCTGCAGTACGTACTGGCCGGACTGGCGCTCGGCTCCATTTATGCCATCGCGTCAGCCGGCCTGGTCGTGACCTTCGTGTCCGCCGGCGTGCTGAACTTCGCGTTCGCGTCCATGGCGTATGTGGTGGCTCGTTTCTACTACTGGCTCAACTCTCAGCATCAGTGGTCGACCGTGTCGGCCGGCCTCGTCTCCATCCTCGTCGCCGCGCCGCTCATGGGCGTCGTCCTTTACGCTCTGTTGTTCCGGTTTATACGGGGCAAGCCGACCTTGATCAAGGTGGTGGCGACGATCGGGTTGTCGGTCGCGCTGCCGCCGCTGGCAGACATGGCCTTCGGCACCCAGACCATCACCTCCGCTCCCGGTCTGGCGTCGTTGAGTGACCAGCCCTTCCACTTCCTGGGCGCGCCGGTCACCACCGATCAGGTGATCGTCTACGGGTTCTTGTTGTTCGTTGTGGTCGCGGGCACGGCGGTCCTGCGCTACACCGACGTTGGCCTGCGGGTTCGTGCCCTGGTCGACTCGGAGGCAATGACGTCCCTATCGGGGACAAACCCTGGCCGGGTCTCGGTGGGAGTTTGGGCGGTAAGTGCAACGCTGGCGGGACTCGCGG
>JBPYFF010000558.1:0-2195 GCA_051984455.1 Acidimicrobiales bacterium
GGCGCATCGCCGTTGATCCGGTCCATCGGCGACGCCCGCTCGTACGCCGACCTGGAGCCGTTCAGCGGCTGCTTCATGACGCTCCGCTCGAGCAGGCGGCCCAGCCCCGGGCCCCGAAGCCCGTCCCGGTTGGTGAAGTCGTAGACACCGTAGAGCGGAACGCAGGCGGCAACGGATGTGTCGGCAGCCTCGAAGCCCCGCTGGTACTCCGGGTCTCCGGACGTGAGAGCGACAAGCGAGGCGAGGTGACCCCCGGCCGATCCGCCCCCGACGACGACGAAATCGGGGTCTCCGCCGTAGCCGGCGATGTGCCCCCGCACCCAGGTCAGTGCCCGCTTGCAGTCGACCAGGTGCTCAGGAAAGGCAACCCTGGGGCTCAGCCCGTAGTTGGCGGTGACACACACCCACCCCCGGCCGGCGAGGTCATCCATGAGGGGCAGCCCCTGCTCCCGCTTATCGCCGAAGATCCAGGCCCCCCCGTGGAAGTACAGGAACACCGGTGCGCCGTCGACGGGGTGCCGCGGCCGGTAGATGTCGAGGCGGTGTCGCCGGGCGCCGTCGTCGAAGTAGGCGATGTCGCGCAGTCGCTGCACGGATGGGCCCGGCCGCGGTACGGGGACCAACAGGGCAAGCCGAGCCCTCCCACCGTCGACGGAGCCAGCGAGCGCTGGATCCCGCCGGCCGGGCCACCCGTCGCCGAGCCCCTCACGCAGGGCGCGGTCGACGACGCCGCCGGCCCGGCTGGCCCGCATGGCGAGAACGACCAGCCCGCACCACTGGGCCAGGGCGATCCCGAGGCCGACCCAGCCCGCCCACCCGTGGACCGCACCAAGGACGCCGAAGACGATCGTCGCCGCGATCTGCCAGGCCAGGTGGTGCAGCGGAAGCTCGGACGTCAGCCAGCCGGCGAAGAAGCTCGGCACCGCGAGCAGCTCGAGCCTGACTGGCCGGAAGGCATTGACCGTGAAGCAGGCTCCGACGAGCGTGACAGCGAGGAAGGCCCACGACATGGGTCCATCCTGACGCAGCGTCAGTCGCTCGGAAAACTCGCCGCGGCCGCCGTCAGGAGTTGCTGTCCAGCTCCTCCAGCCGCTTGGCGACATCCTCGGCAGTCGGTGGACGATCTCCCGGCTCGGGCGCGAGGCAGGCCCTCACGAGCTCGGCCTCCAACGCGGACAGCGAGGGATCGAGGACCGGCGTAGCGCCGAGCACTCGGCGCAGGGACAGGAGCGGATCGTCGCTCGGGAGATTGCCGTAGACGCCGTGGCCGGTGAGGGCGCGGTGGATCACCGTGCCGAGCGACCAGATGTCCGTCGCCCGGGAAGCCCGGCCGCCGCGGATCAGGAAAGGATCGATGAACTCGACCGAGTCGATCGGCCCCATGCCGGTCACGGTCAGCCCTGGCGTGAGCAGCTGCGCCATCCCCAGATCAGAGAGCTTCGCCCCCCGCTCGTACAGGTCGATGTTGTCCGGCTTGATGTCACGATGGGCGACCCCGGCTTCGTGCAGCGCGTGGGCGGCTCGGGCCGCGTGGGTCAGTGCGCGCAGCACCTCGGGTCGGTCCAGGCGCCCGGACGGCGTCGCCAGCGACCCCATCGGAAAGTACTCCATGGCATAGAAGAAGCTGTTCCCGTCCTGACCTGCGTCGAAGAGTGTGACCAGGTAGGGCGACTCGATCGAGGCGAACACGCGAAGCTCGCGGGTCGCCCGCCGGAAGCCGTCGTTCGACGTAGCGCCATCCAGCACTTTCACGACAACTAGGTCGATGTCCAATTGCAGCCGTGGTGGAGTTTCGGCCAGGTAGAAGTTGCCGTGATTTCCCTCACCCAGCCATCGACGAAACTTGTAGTCCGCGATCTGATCCAGATCGGAAGGCGCCTCGTTACCGTGCATCGGTCAGTCGGTCACCTCCTCCCAGCCTGGCCCTCAGCCGCGAACATGAACGTGCGGTTTCCCAGGCGGACTTCGGTGTCGGGTGTGATGACGGTGGCGACTCCCGGCGTCAAAGGCTGCCAGCCCGACTCCCGCGGCCGACGGATGGCCGTCCCGTTCGCTGACCGCAGATCGACGAGTTCCACGGCATCTCCGCTGAGCGCGATCCGAAGATGGAGTCGGGACACCGATCGCTCGGTGTCGGTGATGACAAGCGGTTGGGCCTCTCCCGAGGCGACCCGTGGATCGCCGTCCGGCTCCCG
>JBPYFF010000559.1:0-8409 GCA_051984455.1 Acidimicrobiales bacterium
ACAGAAACCCGTATGGATGCTGGGATTCTGTTACACGATGAGTCAGCGAGAACGCCTATCCACATAGCTGGGGGTCAAGAGGTCGCCGGTTCAAATCCGGCCAGCCCGACAAAAAGACCCTTGTGTCACAAGGGTTTCAGGGAAGAGGAACGGTTGACCAGTCAGCCACAGACAGCCACAGACAGTATGAGACGGGCGAGACAGCGCCCAGTTCCGGTGTGGGTAGGTCGGCGATGTGGCGGGCTTCGGCGAGATTGAGAGTGATTGATGCTTTCCAGGGGTAGTCGAATTCGGATTGTGTGATGATCTGGCGGGCCAGACGGACGCCCGCCGCCAAGGGGGTGGCCAGTCGGCTGACGTCGGATAAAACCTTTCCTAAGCACATCGTTGCGCCGGCACGATTCGAGTCGTGAGGTGAGCCGTTCCAGTTGCCTTGGCGCTCGCCGTCGCTTCCCGCAGTGGGGCACCGGCATTCGGAGCGGCCCAAGGCACCAATCGTCTGTTCAACGGATTCGGCTGCGGAACTGGAGTCGTAGGTTCCACCGCCGACGGAACGGGAACCGCGTCGCACCTTGGGTTTAGCCACGTTTCATGCCGATAACGCGGTCACTGGGCCCACAACCACTATCACCACTACGACATCGGTCGCCGCCAACGGTGACACCTTCACACTGTGGGCAGGTCACCTTGGTTCCGGTGAATCCGACGACGGCCACCCCCACGATCGTTTACACGATCATGGCGGCACAGGTCGATTTGCCGGTGCCAGCGGAGCAGACACGACGACAGGCATCCTGATCTTGGACTCTCCGACAACCTTCCACGACAGCTTCAGTTTCAGGGGAACCATCAGCTACGACGCGACCAGCTCCAAGGCGGGACCTCCAACCGAACCCGGTCTTGTCGGTCGGGCAGCACACACCCGCAGGGCCTCGAGCGACCCCTGGACGGTGGCAGCCTGGGGCGTATCACCACGACGGTTTAGGCCCTTTGGCCCTGTCGCCTCCAGGGCGACGAGCGGAGACTGAGAAGTGGCGGATGGGGGGGACCGCCACAAACCGCCCCCGGCTGGTCTGCCTCTTCAGCCGGGGGCGGTCGCCCTTTTGGGACCTTCGCCTCTCCCGCCAGCCAGGTGGCAAGCGGATACTGACGAGTTGGGCAGACCGACCGCCACCCTGGGTCACTCGCTCCCCCCTGTGGCCCTGGGTGGGCGGGTCTGCCGGCGGGCCCCTTTTGCGAATAGGGGGGTCCGCCTGCGCCCACAAGCACGAGCCGGACCTGTAGGCCCTTCGGCCCTGTCGCCTCCAGGGCAACGAGCGGATACTAGAGCGGGGTGTTTAGACGCAGCACCCCGCCGAAACCGTCTCCGGACCCATTAAACCTCCAGTGGGGCCGGGGGCGGCGAGGGCCGCCGGCGGGCCACCTTTCCCGGCGCCGGCCTTCGGGGCCTCGAGGTGGCCCGTCGTCCCCCACGCGGGAGGAACAGGCCTAGCGGGGGCGTGGTCCTTCGACCGCACGCTGAGCTGGGCTTGGACCTTCGGACAATGATGATGGGCCCGCTGCCGGGGCGGCAGCTCAGTTATCGGCTGCCACGCCATCCTCGATGCCTGTGAACCAGCCCATAGGTTCTCCCTTCTCGGGCTTGCGAGATTCCACGGCCGCGCTGGCACGGGGTCGCGGAACCGTCCGCCTCAATGGCCAGCTGGCCACGGCGTTTCTCTCCCCGAGCGAACGAAAACGACGCGGACCCAAACATTGGGTTTGGTCGCGCCGCCGGACGGGTACAACGCCGCCGGAGCCGGCCTCGCCCATCCACGGGGGGAAAAGGGATGGGCGAGGTCTGGCGCTACGCCAAGTGTGTCACGGACCCCTTTCCAGCACCAAAACATCGTTGTTCATACAACGAACGCCCTCGCGGTTCGTTGTGAAGGATCGGTATGGCCGGCCTGAGCACCAACCGCTCGAACCGCGAAGCGTGACCAGCCGAGCATGGGCTGCGGTGACTGGTCTACGATGTCGGCCACGCGACCGGGGGTGTTGACGGGCTAGCAAATCGGACAAGGGCAAAGGGTGCGTGATGGTTGGCCAGCTTGGGCATGCGGCGACCGCAGAGGGACGGGCACTGAGAAACGTGGGGCCAAGCGGATGACTGCGCCTCGGAATGACCCCGGGGACGCCGCCGGCACGCACGTCCCGACTGTCGCACGCGAGCCCGACCGGCTATCGGCGACTGCACCAGTCCCCGTCCCCCCGGCGCCCACAGGGCAGTCGACCGCTCCGGACCCGACCGTTGTTCGAGACCGGCCGGCACTCGACCGTGCGCCGGCCCATCGTTCAGCCGATCCGGAATCGTTCCGGCGAGCTGTCGCAGCTCTGCTTGCCGACCCGCCGGAAAGCGACGAGGCCCGCCTGAACGGAGTCGAGGCGGCGGCCGCGCTCGTTGCCATGGCGATATCGGGGGATCCCCGCTTGGCACGGATCCTTCGGCCCGACCCGGATGATGCCGGGCCCGTCACATGGACCGTTGCCTGCTACCAGATCGGGGACGTGAGTCCGACGACGTTGAAGGATTTCTCCGCCGTCGACGAGGCAGTGCTGGCGGCGGCCCATTGCGACGACGCGGCTCACGTGGCGGCCGAGCTCGTGGCGTCGTCGGCGTCGGGAATGCGCTGGAGTGCGATGGCGCGAACCGGCGAAATGCTGCGGTTCCAGCTGCCCGGCACGAGCACAGGCCCTGACCCGGCCGCCGGTGGCACTCTCGACGCCGCCCTGAACCGCTGGGCCGGCGAGCTGGCTCGCTGGGAGGCGGAGGCCGACGAGCCTGTTGAGACGCCGGGGCCCAGCAAAGGCGAGACGCTTGGAGCCGTGCCACCCGAACTCCGTGTCGCACTGGGGCAGATCGTCGAGGCCATGCAGGGATTGGCGCGCCGAGTCGACGACCTCGCATCCGGCCGGGACCTCCGGGACCGGCTGTACCTCCTCGAACAAAAGGTCGGCGAGTTGCAGCGCCAGTTCCGGCTGAACTCGTTTGCGTCGGCGACCGGCAGACGAGACCTGGAGCTCGCACCCGCCGCGGCCGAAGCCCGGGCCCGCCGTCTTTCACGACCGGGAGTCAACGCTCACCTGCGTGCGACCCTTTCGAGTCGCCGCGCCAGAGTGAGTCCGCCACTTGCCGAGCGTGTGCTGATCGCCGTCAATCGGGCAACCGGCCGTGGCTTGGCCGTAGCCCGCCGCCACCGAGCCCGATCGCCTCAAGTGTCCGAGCGAGCCTGGCCGGAGGGACCGTCGCCTGACCGTCACGTCTGCGCTGAATACGACCTCAGTGTCATGGAATGGCGCGACGCTTCTATCGCTCCCGATTCCAACGGCCCCACCCCGGCGCCCCGGCGCATGACTGATCCCAGTGGTTGGTGCATCGATGGCCCGAACCCGTGATGACCCGATGGCGAACGATCGCCGCCGTCGCCGCTGTCTTGGCCCTTGCCCTCGCCGCCTGTGGTGGCAGCACGGCGCGGGGCGTCAACGTCTCCGTCTTTCACCTGAAGGTCGGCGACTGCCTGGTTCCGCCGACGAACATCAAAGCCGAGCTTTCGTCGGTGAAAGTCGTGGCCTGCAAGAAGCCCCACACCCAGGAGGTCTTCGCCCACGTCGACGACACCTCCGCTGCCGACAACTATCCCGGGGACACCGCCCTGCGCACCTTCGCAGACGGCCAATGCCTGCAACGTTTCCGGGGCTACGTCGGGATCGACTACCGCCAATCCTCGCTCTGGTACACCTACTTGCTGCCTTCGGTTCGCAGCTGGCAGGCCAGGGACCGGACGGTCGTATGCGTGACCACGACCACGGGGCAGCAGCTGACCTCCTCAGTGAAGGGGTCGCGGCGTTGATCCAGACAAGGAAGAGCTAGCGGTGGCCCAGCCCGTCGTTCACGCGGGAGCGCTCGTGCTGTGCAGCTTCGGTCTGGCTCCGGCCAACCTCAACGTGCTCCCCTCCGACCGGGTCCTCATCGAGGGCACTCCGGCGGCGAACATCACCTGCTGTGAGCCGGTCAACATCCCGACCTTCGGCATGTGCAGCAGCCTCGCCAACCCCGAGGTTGCCACCGCAACTGCAGCCGCCCTCGGTGTGCTGACGCCCATGCCGTGCGTCCCGGCCCTGACCCCGTGGGTTCCGGGTTCGCCGACGACCGAGATCGGTGGGGAGCCGGCCCTCGTCATGGGCAGCACGTGCCAGTGCGCGTTCGGCGGCGTGATCCAGATCCTGTTCCCCGGCGCCGTGCGGACCACGGCGTGAAGAAATCCTGTGATCTGCCCCTTTCACACCAGATGTCGGATCGGCTACATTCCGTGGTGGTGGCGCGGATGATTCGGGCCCATCCGAAAGGGGGCAAGCGCAACCCGGCGGACCGAGCCATCGGCTGACAACCGCGCAGAGAGGGGGAAACCCACGTGCCTACTTATACCGCACCGGGGGTTTACGTCGAAGAGGTTCCATCTTCCCAGAAGAGCCTCTCGGCGGCAGCCACCGCCATTGCCGCCTTCGTCGGGTTTACCGAACGAGGGCCCGACGATGATCCATCCGATCCCCAGGGCCTGATGCCAAGGCTGGTGACCAGCTGGACCCAGTTCGAGCAGCTCTACGGAGGGTTCAAGAACGGCTGCATGCTGCCGCTGTCCGTCTATGGATACTTCCAGAACGGCGGCAGCATTGCCTACATCGTCCGGATAGCCAACACCGAGCCGGCCGGCCAGCCGGCGCACGCCGCGCTGCCGGCCGCTGACCGGGCGCTCGGCAACCCGCTGTCGGTGACGAGCGTCGAGCCTGACGCGCAGCTTTCGATCATCGTCGAGCCCGGGGACAGCGGTGACAGTGCTGACGCAACGGACGGGCAGCCGTCACCGTTCAAGTTGACGGTGTTCGAAAAAGGGCAGCCGGTCGAGGAGTACCCGGATCTCACCATCACGCCCGGCGACCACAACGTCGAGAAGGTGGTGAACGCCACGTCGACCCGGGTCAAGGTCAAGGTGGACCTGGGCAAGGGCGTCGACCTGTCGTCGGTCCTCGACGTGCTCAAGCCGGGCACGTTCCCGCTCGAGCCAGCCGCCCCGAAGCCTGTACCGGTGAGCGGAAAGAAGTTCTCCGGATCGGAGACGGCACGGACCGGTATCAACGGCCTCGCCATTGCCGACGAAGTCACGATGGTGCTGGTCCCGGACCTGATCACCGCGGCGAGGAAAGGCGACGGCACGATCGACCTCAACATGTGGAAGGCGGTCCAGACCAGTTTGATCGGCCACTGCGAGCTCCAGGGGAACCGGATGGCCATCCTCGACGCCCCGCCGGGGATGACGGTCCAGCAGCTGAAGGAGTGGCGGAGCGATGTCGCCATGTTCGACTCCGCGTTTGCCGCTTTCTACTATCCCTGGATCAAGGTCGAGAACCCGGCCGCGACCAACGGCGATCGTGAGGTGTTCGTGCCCCCTTCCGGTCATGTGGCCGGAGTCTGGTCCAGGACTGACGACAGTCGCGGCGTCTGGAAGGCGCCGGCCAACGACACCATTCGCGGCTGTCTGGACGTCGAGCGCCCCATCACCAAGAACGAGCAGTCACTGCTCAACCCGATCGGAGTCAACTGCATTCGGCCATTCGGCACACGGGGGATCCGCATTTGGGGTGCTCGCACCCTTTCCTCCGACAGCGACTGGCGGTATGTCAACGTCCGCCGTCTTTTCAACATGGTGGAGACCACCATTTTGAACGGGACGGAATGGGCTGTGTTCGAGCCGAACGACGTCAAGCTGTGGGAGGGCGTGTCCCGGACCCTCACCGGGTTCCTGACTGACTTGTGGCGGTCAGGTGCCTTGTTCGGGTTGTCGGCGGACCAGGCCTTTTACGTGAAATGCGACGCCGAGACCAACCCGCCCGAGTCGATCGACGAAGGCAGGCTGGTCGTCGAAGTCGGCTTGGCGCCCGTCAAGCCGGCCGAGTTCGTCATCTTCCGCATTAGCCAGCAAAAGCAGGTCGCGGGCTGACCCCCCGCCGCACGCCTTGAGGAGGATCTATGCCCATATTTGACCTGACCAAAGAAGACGCCCTTGTCGGCACCAACTTCTTCCTGGAGATTGACGGCTCGATCATCTCCAACTTGACAAGTGTCGATGGGTTGTCCGTGGAAATTGAGAAATCGGACATCAACCAGCGGATAACCAGCGGCAAGTTTGTCCAGCACGTGGCGATGTCCAAGCCGAAGATGACCGGGGAGCTGACGGTCAAGCGGCTCGCACCCCTGGATTCTTCAAGCGACGAGATGTGGAAGTGGTTCAACCAACTCCGTTCAAAGGGGATGTCGGCGAACAACCGGGCCGGCGAGCGTAAGGGTGGGGCGGTGGTCATCTACGACACGACCATGATGGAGATCGCCCGCTGGACCTTCCAGAAAGCCTGGCCGAGCAAGATTGTGATGGACAGCTTCGAAGTGACCAAGAACGACCCCGTCTCGGAGACCATCACCCTTCAGTACGAAGAGCTCGAGCGCACGAAGTGACGGGACTGCGTACTGAGTACGAGTTCGTCCTGCCTCGCGGCTACCTCGACGAATCGGGGACGCTGCACAAGCGGGGGACCATGCGATTGGCGACGGCGCGAGACGAGCTCCAGCCGTTGCGGGACCCCACCATCATGAGCCCGGATGACCCGCGCCTCACCATTCTGGTGCTGGTGCGGGTCGTCCAGACCCTCGGCACCCTCACGCTGGTGACGCCTCATGAGATAGAAGGCCTGTTCGCGGCCGACCTCGCCTACCTGCAGGACTTCTACGGCGTGATCAACTTCGGCAGCGAGGAAGACATCGAGGCTCTGCTGGCCGCCCAGGAGGCGCGCGTCAACCCGCCGCCCGCCCAGGAGCGGATCAGCCCACCGGTTGCGGCGCCGCTCGACCGGTCGTCTCAGGAACTACCCCCCGACGATCGCCCGGCCGGCCGGCGGTCAGCGATCCAGGAGGTACCGAGCAGCGCGCGATGATCCAGTACCCGCCCGAAGCGCTCTGGCAGGAGGTCGTGTACCTCGCCTACCACCTGCATTGGCCCCTCGAGGAACTCCTGGACCTCGAGCACGCCGACCGGGCCCGACTCGTCCGGGGGGTGGCGGCGCTCAACGCCCGGGCCTGGGAGATGGCCCGGGAGCAGTAAGGAATCACTACGCCGAGGATGTCCGATGAGCGACACCAGCACCGACCTCAAGGGCGAGCAGCCCACGAGCGCCAACTTCCTCTTCGAGGTCGACGGCGTGGAGATCGGGGTGTTCTCCCAGGTGTCGGGGCTCGAGGTCCGTGTCGAGGTTGCGACCTACCAGGAAGGGGGCGAGAACGGGTACACGCACAACCTGCCCGGCCGTATGACGTGGCCCAACATCGTCCTGCGGGGCGGCGTCACTGATGGCGACGCGCTGTTCTCCTGGGTCAACAAGACAGCCGGCTCGGGCTACTCCGCCAACAAAAACAGCCTGACCCGAAGCACGGGCGCGATCACCGTGATCGGTAGCGACGGGACCCGGCTGCGTGCCTGGGAGCTCCAAGGGGTGTTCGCCGTGCGCTGGCATGGTCCCAACTTCGACGTTGGGTCGGCGGATCCGCTGTGCGAGGAGCTGGAGCTGGCCCATCACGGCTTCACCTCCAAGACCTACTGACGGCCATGGCCTCCGCTGACGCCCTACCGTCGCTCGCTATTGACGGCGAGCGCTCGCTCGGTGTGCGGCTCGGCGAGCGCTACTCGCTCGCGTGGATCCGACCGGTGGGCTCGCCCCGTCTGGCGGTCGGTCGCCTGGCCCGAGCGGCGTCACTGTTCGCCGGCTTGGCGGGCCGGCCCCAGTCCGTTCGCCGCGCCTTCTCCGACAGCTCACCGGTGCGAACCGAGCCCGCGGAGCGGTGGCCGGTCGAGCTCCCGCCGTCGCCGTTTCTCTCAGCCTGGTGGCGTCTGGCTGCCCGCGAAAGATTCGACGGCACCGTGCCCCCGCGCGGCCTCCCCCGGGCGGTCGGTCGCAGCATGCGGTCACCAGCAGGGGAGCAGACGGGGCCGACCGGATTCACCCGACGCATGGGAAGCGCCGAGCTGCCGATTCGTGCCTCGCCGGACGTGGCCGCCGCCGGGCCGATGTTTCGCGCCCCTGAGTCCCGGCGGGCGCCGAGGCGAGCCGCCCCTCGCCCGTCGGAGTCTGCCGGGGGCGAGACCCCAAGCCCACCGGTGCGCCGGACCGATGTCCTGCGCGCCGCCGTGATGGCCCAGCGCACCCACGCGTCTGCCGCCGCGCTGCCCTCTGCTCCGCTCCGGCCGGCGCCGTCGTTGACTGTCCGGGCGGGAGTTGCCGCGAGGAGGGGCGAGCAGTCGGCGGGCCGGGCTCTTTCCTCAAGTG
>JBPYFF010000560.1:0-3998 GCA_051984455.1 Acidimicrobiales bacterium
CCGTCAACCCCCATTCACGGAACAGGGAACGAGAAACGCGAAAGACGTGGACGAACTCACCCTTGTCACGATGGTGTTCGATGCCGCCAGGCCCGACGAACTGGCGGCCGTGCTGGCGAAATACGTCGTGCTGGCCCGTCAGCAGAACGGTTGCCGCAACATTGACCTGTGTGCGTCCCTGACCAACCCGGGGCGATTCGTGGTCGTCGAGAAGTGGGCCACGCCCGAGGACCAGCGGGCCCACTTCGACAGTGCCGAGATGATCGAGATGGCGACCAGCTGCGAAGGGTTGCTCCAGCGGCCGCCCGAGATCGACCTGCTCGAGGGCCTGTCGGCTCACGACCTCCGGTAGAGCTCCGCTAAAGCTCGTCCCGGGCGCGCTTGGTGTCGGCGCAGATGGCAACGATGTCGGCCCACCCGAGGTGGTCGGCATTCCAGAGCCGGTAGAAGGCCTCATCGGCGACATCGGAGAAACCGTGGCGATTCCGGAAGTGGTAGAGCCAGCGCTGCTTCTGGGTGGGAAGTCCGAGCCGCTCGCAGCGCCCCTCGGAATACACCGTCCACGCGACCATCTCCTGCAGGCTCAGGTCCTCGTCGGCGGGCGCACCCTGGAAGGCGGGGTCGAGCCGGTCTTTGACGCGGAGCAACATGCGCCCCATCACGTCCTGGGTAGCGATCTCGCTCAGGTGCCGGGGCCGCTTGGCGTCCTCGAAGGCGCCGCCTTCGACCGCGATCGTGATCGGGTCGAGGGCTGTGATCTTCACCCGTCCGAGCGCAATTCGCTCATCGACCTCGACCCGGATCTCGAGGTCGTCTGGAAACCCGATGCGATCGGCGACCCGGCCGGCCAGCTCGGTGATCCGGCCGGCGTCGAAGAAGACCAGGGTGAACCGCTCGGGAGTGACGATGATCTTGGCCATCGCTAGCTCTTCCCCGCCAGTCGAGCCTCGACCTCGGCCCGGGCCTGACGGGCCTCCTCGGCCACCGAGTCGATCTCGTCCGGGGTGAAACCGGCCATCTCCCGGAAGCGCCGGGCCAGCTTGATGGGGCTGTCCTCCTCCTCGCCCCGGAAGCCGCCGCCAGAGAACAACCGGTCCACCACCCGCTGGAACTCGAGCGCCTTGTCCCGCCGCCCGGCATCCCGCTCGGTGAGCCGGCGCAGCCAGTCGGAGCCCATCTTCACGTGAGTGACCTCATCGGCGAGCATCCAGTCCTCGCTGAAGTACAGAACCGGGTCACCGACCGATGCACCGAACTCGCGCATGGTGTTGAACACGTCGATCGCCAACCCCTCCAGGGCGCGGTTGACGCCGGTCAGGCGCAGCACCGGGTCGGGGTTGCACGCCGCCTCGAAGAGAAAGATGTTCTCAGCGAACTCCCCCACCTCGGTGCCCATCCACTCGCTGAGCTTGACCGAGATCTCGCAATGCCGGGCTTCGTCCCAACACTGCCGGGCCATGTCGAGCTTCAATTCGAACGGGACCTCGTCGGTGCCTTTGCCGGTGTCAAAGTCGAAGCAGGTGCGGCCTGCCCCTTCGAGGGCCTGGATCTCGCCGGTGAAGATGCCGTGCATCAGGACCCTCGCCTGGTCGGGGGCACCCGGACGGCTGGCATCGAAGCCCCGGCGCCGATCCGGCCCCCGATCCTGCCGGCCGGCGACGCGGGGGTCGCCCAGCCGGTGCTCGAGCGTGAGGCGCACGAACCGCTCGTCCCGCGCCAGGTCGCTCGCCGCCATGTTGCGCTTCATGAGTTCACCCCCACCTTGTCAGCGGCGCCATCGCCCGCCGCGACCGGGAAACCGATCGAGCCCGGTCCGGCAATGCCGCCCGCCTGGCGGAGCATGCCCTCGAGCCCGGCCTGATGGTCGGCCGCCCGCCGGACCTCTTCGTCGCTGTCGAGCAGAGACTGAATCATCATCTCGCCGTCCCGCCAGTCCTCGAACTCGTCCGAGAGGATCAGCTTGAGCGAGCGGATGGTGGGTGCGTCAGTGATGGTGGAGGTGTTGTTCAGGTGAAAAGTGTACGCCGCGATCTTGTGGGGAATCAGCACCCGGTACACCCCGACGAGCTTCTCGATCGTCTGGTCGGGTGCCTCGGGAGCGGTGAGGGCGGCCATGAACACCGCCACCTGCTCATTGGCGGGCGCAGTGAGCCGTTCGGGGTTCATCTCCCGCAGCTCGGGAAGGCGCTTGTGCCACAGCTCGGAGTGCCAGGCGTGCTTGTAACAGTGGGTGCCGAGACGCATCTTGACGTCGAGCTCGGGCACGGTCGCCACCCACCCGCCGAGGGCCTCGAACAGGCGCATCTCGATCCACTTGTAGCTGCCCACCCGCCGGGCCGTCTCCTCGACGTTGAACGCTCCGGGCAGCTCTCGCCGATCCCAGGGTGCAAATGCCGGGCGGGGCTTTTTCGGGTCGGCCATCTACACGCTCCTTGTCCCTTCGACTGTGGCCAGCATGACATACCTGTCAGCGTTCCGGTGGGGCAGCAAGGGCCGCAGCTCCGCGACTGCAATACCGGCCAGGATCAAGCCGGCGCCCGCCGCCCCGGCCCACCCCAGGTGCTCGCCGATGATGACGCCAATGATCGCGGCCGATACCGGCTCGATCATGAGCAGCAGCGACGTGCGCGTCGGCCCCACCTGGCGCTGCCCCCATATCTGCAATCCGAGGGCGATGGCCGACGCCATCACCCCGGTATAGGCGGCCGCCACCCAGGTCGAAAGGGGCCAGCGGTAGCCGCCCAGCCACTGGCCGGGCAGCAGGCAGGCAACGCCGACGACGCCCAGCTGAACGGCGTTGAGCCGAAGCGTGTCGAACCGGGGCGCCACCTCGGCCAGCACCAGGATGTGGAGGGCGAAGCAGAATGCACACCCCATGGTGAGCAGCTCGCCCTTGCCGAGGGCCACACCCTTTCCTGTCAACAGGAACAAGCCCACCGTCGCCAGTCCGACGCCGATCAGCGTCGAAGCCGACGGGACGCGACGCAGGGCCAGAGCCGACAGGAGGGGGACCAGGACGACCAGCAGATAGGTCACGAACGCCGAGACCGACGTGGTCGTGTACTGCAGGCCGATGGTCTGAAACAGATAACCGCCGAGCAGGAGGGTGCCCGCCACCAACCCGGCGCCCGCCAGGCCCGGCGGGCGCGCGAGCTCCCGGCGGGCCGGACGCCACCGTCCCGCGGCCGACAGCACCACCGCGCCGATGAGGAACCGCACGGCGAGGAACGGCACCGGCCGGGCGTGCTTGATCCCGTCCTGGACCACCACGAACGTCGAACCGAAGATCACCGCCGCCGCCACGACCGCGGCGTGGGCGATCCAGCCTGATCGCCTGATCACCGCCGCTTGATTACTTCGTCCCGTTCGACCCCGAGCCCGGCGGCGTACACGCCGAGGATGTGATCGACCAGCTCCTCCACCGGGGGCCAGGGAAAGTCGGGCTTGGCGATCAGCAGCGACGTGATGCCGTGGACCATCATCCACAGACCGGTCGCGCACAGCAGGGCGTTCTCATAGCGGATTTCACCGGCATCGATGGCGGCCTGGACGTCGGCGATGACCCCGCCAAACGCCGACGTGTGGACCAGCCGCTCGTCCACCAACCGCTCGGGCGTCAGGTCGGGCCGGCTGGTCATGATGATCCGGTAGTGCTCGGGATTGCTGAGGCCGAACGCGATGTAGGCCCTACCCCGGCACGAGATGCGTTCCCACGGATCAGAGACGCCGTCGACCGCCTTCTCCATGGCTTCGTGCAGGTGGCTGAACTGCAGTTCGCAAACCTCGAAGATCAGGTCGTTGCGGTCGGTGAAGTGCAGGTAGATCGACGGCGGCGTCACTCCGACGGCATCCGCGACAGCCCGGATGGAAACGGCCGACTGGTCACCCGTCTCCACCAGTATCCGCTCGGCCGCGGCCAGGATCTCGGCCCGCAGGCGCTCACCTTCCCCCCGCCGGGCACGCGACCGGCGGAGGGCGGTTGACGGCGTCGGCGTCAT
>JBPYFF010000561.1:0-6245 GCA_051984455.1 Acidimicrobiales bacterium
GCTTCGGCCCGTCGGGCGGTGGACGCAGAACGAGCGTTCCTGGCCCGGCTGGGCGGGGGCTGCGACCTTCCGGTGGCGGCGTACGCAACCGACAACGGTGCGGGCGGCCTTACCATCGACGGCATGCTCGCAAGCCTGGACGGGCGGATCCTGCTCCGGGACCGGGCAGAAGGGGCGAGCGGCCACGGCGCGGCGGTCGGTGCCGCCCTGGCCGAATCACTTCTCTTCGAGGCCGGGGGGTCGGCGTTGCTGGAAGACCTGGGCCAGTGACGGTGTACCTGGTCGGCGCCGGCCCCGGCGACCCGGGATTGCTCACCGTCCGGGCGGCGGAGGTCCTCGGCCGAGCCGATGTCGTCGTGCACGATCGCCTGGCCGAACGGTCGCTGCTCGACCTGGCCCCACCAGGGGCGGAGCGGATCGATGTTGGCAAGTCCCCGGGCGGGCCGATCGACCAGGAAGCGATCAACGCCCTGCTGATCGAGCGGGCGCGGGCGGGGGAAACAGTGGTGCGGCTCAAGGGCGGCGATCCCTTCGTCTTTGGTCGAGGCGGCGAGGAAGCGGTGGCACTCCGCCTGGCGGGGGTCAGCTTCGAGGTCGTATCCGGCGTCACGTCGGCGATTGCGGTCCCTGCCTACGCCGGGGTCCCGGTGACCCACCGGGGTTTGTCGACCTCGTTCACGGTTGTGACCGGCCATTCCCGGCACGCGGTCGACCAGGACACCAACTGGGACGCCATCGCCGCGGCCGGCGGCACCATCATCATCCTGATGGGCGTCGCCCACCGGGCCGAGATCGCCAAACGGCTGATGGAGGCGGGCCTCGACCGGTCGACGCCGGTCGCAGCGGTCCGATGGGGAACGAGGCCGGGCCAGGTGACGCAGCGGATCACACTTGGCGAGCTGGGAGAGGTTCCCATGGAGCCACCGGTGACCATCGTCGTCGGCGCGGTCGCGGGCCTCGACCTCGCGTGGTACGAATCCCGGCCGCTGTTTGGTCGCCGAATCGTCGTGACCCGGCCCCGACACGAAGCCGGGACCCTGTCGGTCCGTCTGGCCGAGCTGGGTGCCCACCCGGTCGAGCTGCCGGCCATCCGGCTGGCCGGACCGGGCGATGGAGGCACCGGGCTGAGGCACGCTGCCGCCGCCCTCGGGCAGGGCGCCTACCAGTGGGTCGTCTTCACCTCCGCCCGGGCGGTGTCGCCGTTGTTGGACGAGCTGCCCGACGCCCGGGCCTTTGGCCGGAGCCGCATCGCCGCCATCGGGCCGGGCACGGCGGCAGAGCTTGGCCGTCACTTCCTCGTTGCCGATCTCGTGCCCGACCAGTTCGTCGCCGAGGCCCTTGTCGAGTGCTTTCCCGAAGGCGACGGTCGGGTGCTGCTGCCTCGGGCCGCGGCCGCACGGGACGTTCTGCCTCGCGGCCTTTCGGCGAAGGGATGGAGTGTGGACGTGGTTGAGGCCTACCGCACTCAGCCGGAGCTTCCGTCGCCGGCGGAATTGCAGGCGGCTTCGGCCGCAGACGCCATCACCTTCACGTCCTCATCGACCGTCACCAACTATCTGGCCGTGGCGGGCGACAGGGCAGTGCCACCCGTCGTTGCCTGCATCGGACCGGTGACGGCGTCGACGGCGCGCGACGCTGGGCTGCACGTTGACCTGGTGGCGGCGGAGCACACCATTGACGGCCTGGTGGCCGCGCTGGTTGAGCATTTCACTGGTTGAACACTTAACCCGTGCGAGACTGACAGAGGAGGCCACTTTTCCATGTCCTTTCCGGAACGCCGGATGCGCCGTCTGCGGCAGACACCCACGATGCGCCGCATGGTGGCCGAGACCCATCTGTCTGTGGACGACCTGATCGCTCCGCTGTTTGTCCGGGAAGGAATCGACGACCCGCGGCCCATCCCGTCTCTGCCCGGGGTCGTGCAGCACACGCGCGACTCGTTGGTGAAAGAGGCCCGGCGGCTGGCTCAGCTGGGCGTACCGGCAGCCGTCCTCTTCGGCGTGCCTGCCCGCAAGGATCCCATCGGATCGGAGGCCTGGAATCCCGAAGGGATCGTGCAGCTGGCCCTGGCCGACTTGAAGGACGACGTGCGCGACTCCATGGCGCTCATCGCCGACCTCTGCCTCGACGAATACACCGACCACGGGCACTGCGGAGTGCTCGATGCAGAGGGGCGAGTCCAAAACGACCAGACCATTGAGCTCTACGGTCAAGTTGCCGTGGCTCAGGCCGACGCGGGAGCCGACGTCGTCGCCCCTTCCGGGATGATGGACGGCCAGGTCGGCGCCATCCGGCGGGCCCTCGATGCCGCCGGACACCCCGATGTAGCGATCCTGGCCTACGCGGCCAAGTACGCCTCGGCTCTGTACGGGCCGTTCCGGGATGCGGTCGACGTCACGATCGCGGGGGGTGGGGACCGCAAGGGGTACCAGGAAGACATTCGCAACGTCAGGGAGGCCCTGGCGGAGGTGGCGCTCGATGTGGCAGAGGGCGCCGACATGATCATGGTCAAGCCCGCTCTCTCGTACCTGGACGTCATCACCGCTGTCCGCCACCGCTTTGATGTCCCGGTCGCGGCGTATCACGTCAGCGGGGAGTACGCCATGATCAAGGCGGCGGACTCGATGGGATGGATCGACGGTGCCGCGGTCGCGCTCGAGCACGTGACGGCGATCAAACGGGCGGGTGCGGACCTGATCCTGACCTACCTGGCCGGGGAACTGGCCGAGAGGCTCCATGGCTGAGCGGTCGGTGGTCATCACCAACGCATCCCTGTTCGAGCGGGCGGAGCGAGTTATCCCCGGTGGCGTCAACTCACCTGTCCGTGCCTTCCGCTCGGTGGGCGGGACGCCATATTTCGTCGCCCGGGGGTCAGGGCCCTACGTGTGGGACGTGGAGGGTCGCCGGTACATCGACTACGTGCAGTCCTGGGGCGCGTCGATCGTCGGCCATGCCCATCCGCTCGTCATCGAAGCCGTCCAACGGGCCGCGTCCGCCGGGACCACCTTTGGCGCCCCCACGGAGGGCGAGGTGCGACTGGCGGAGGAGATCTGTGGGCGGGTGGAAGGCTGTGAGATGGTGCGGCTGGTGTCGAGCGGGACCGAGACGACCATGTCCGCCATCCGGCTGGCGCGGGGCGTTACCGGACGGGACCGGGTGGTCGTGTTCGAGGGCTGTTATCACGGGCACTCCGACGGGCTGCTGGCCGGCGGCGGCAGCGGTCTTGCCACGCTCGGGCTCCCCGCTTCCGCGGGGGTGCCCCGAACGGCGGTCGCCGACACCATGGTTGTTCCTTACAACGTGGTGCCCCCCCTCGATGACAGCGTCGCTTGCGTGATCGTCGAGCCGGTGGCCGCCAACATGGGCCTGGTTCCTCCCGCGCCCGGATTCCTCGAGGGACTGCGGGACGCTTGTTCCGCCGCGGGCGCCCTGTTGATCTTCGACGAGGTCATCATCGGTTTCCGGTTGGCGCCGGGTGGCGCGGCCCAGGTCTACGGGGTCCAGCCCGACCTCTGGTGCTTCGGCAAGGTGATTGGCGGCGGCCTGCCGCTCGGCGCCTTTGGCGGCCGGCGGGAGGTGATGGAGGAACTGGCGCCGGCCGGGACGGTGTACCAGGCGGGAACGCTCTCGGGCAACCCGCTCGCGACCGCGGCCGGTCTGGCCGTGCTCAGCCTGCTCGATGGCGCCGCCTACAAGGAGCTGGCACAGATCGCCGGGCGGCTGGCCGCCGGGCTGGCCGGCGCGTTCGCCGCCCGCGGCCTGGTCGCCCAGGTGCCGGTCGTGGGATCACTGGTCGGGGTGTTCTTCCAGCCCGCTCCCGTGCTCGACTACGCCGGCGCCCGCCGGTCGGCCGCGACCGGTCGCTACCCGCCGCTCTTCCATGGACTGCTCGATCGAGGGGTGGCGATCGCACCGGGCGCCTACGAGGTGATGTTTCCCTCACTCGCTCACCGCGATGCGGACATCGAGGCGACGGTGGCCGCGGCCGAGGAGGCGGCAGGGGGGATCGTCGCCGGGGCTGAGTCCGGCTAGGACGGTGCGTGCTCCGGAACGAGCCGGGCCAGGCCGGCGACGGCCCGGTAGGCCGCCTCGGCCACTCCCACCTCCTCGGGGCGGAGCAGGTTGGCCATGATGCGGAGGATCCACTCCATAAGGGTGCGGCTGCGCATACCGGTGGACACGAGGACCTGCATGAGCTCGGGCCGGCCGATGAGCCGCACGAACGCTCGGGCCATCCTGAAGTACAGCCCGTAGGTTTCGACCAGCTCCGTGCGGTATTGCTGGAGCGCCATGCCGTCATTGCTGAGCAGGGCGTGGTGCACCGCGCCGGCCGCCATCCGCCCGCTCTCATAGGCATAGGCGATGCCCTCGCCGTTGAACGGATTGATGGCCCCGCCGGCGTCCCCGACGATCAGGTAGGTGGGCCCGGCATGGGGCCCGACCGACAGACCCATGGGCAGCCGTCCACCGGTCGGTGGTCCACAGCACGTCTCCGGTCGCAGATCCCATGAGGACGGCGCATACTCGACGAAGCTCTCCATCAGCTGCGTCGTGTTGACCGCCTTCCACTGGTTGAACGTGGAGAGCAGCCCGACCCCGACGTTCACCCGTCCATCGCCGACCGGAAAGATCCAGCCGTAGCCGGGCAGCACACTTCCGCCCTTGTCCCGGATGTCGAGCCAGCTCTCGATCCAGGGCTCGTCGTGGCGCGGCGAGCGGTAGTAGCCCCGGATGGCCATTCCGAGCGGATAGTTCCGGTTCCGGCTGGTGCCGAGTGACCGGCCGAATCGGGAGTTCGCCCCGTCGGCCACGACGAGGTACCGGGCTCGGACCTCGGTGGTTGCTCGGTCGTCCTTTCGCACCACGACCGCACCCCGGACGAGCCCGCCCACCACCACCGGCTCTATTGCCTCGGCCGACTGCCAGACGGTGGCGCCGGCCTTCTCCGCCCGCTCGGCCACGAGCTGGTCGAGGTCCCTTCGGGTGATGATGTAGCCGTAGGCCGGCAGATCAGGGTGCGTGGGCCAGGCCAGGTCCAGGGTCCGCCCGAAGGCATGGGACCGGAGGCCGATGAACCGGTGATAGCGGGCCAGTTCGGTGGCCAGGCCGATGTCGTGCAACTGCTTGACCGACCGCGGCGTCAAGCCGTCGCCGCAGGTCTTTTCCCGCGGATAGCGCTTCTTCTCGACGACCAGCACGTCATGGCCTGCTTCCGCCAGCCAGTACGCGCAGGCCGCGCCCGACGGGCCTCCCCCCACCACGAGGACGTCATGTTGCACCACCTGGGCTTACAGCTTCTCCCGCTCGTACATCACCACGTCCTGGATCTGCTGGGGTGACAGCGTGCTGCCGAACGCCGGCATGTCGCCCTTGGCGACCCGCTGGCCGCCGGGGCGGTTGGCGTCGCCGTACTTCGTGCCCGGGGCCAACGACTGGGATCCGTTCTTCACCCAGTTGAGCTGATCCTGGATGTTGGGGAACGTCAGCTTCGACTGGCCGCCGTGAAGGGCGGGGCCGACACCGCCGCCACCCGTCGCGCCATGGCAGCCGGCGCAGCCGGCGGAGGTATAGATCTGCTGGCCGAGCACGAGCGGATCGGTCACGACCGCCTTCTTGTGGCTGGTGAACGCGGCCGGGTACAGGAACGCCCACAGCGGTATGGCGATGAGGACCGGCATGACCCAGATGGGGACCTTGGTCTTGTGCGGGCCCCGTGGCGGGGCGATGTAGGTGGGAGCCGGCTCCTCCACGATGGCGGGTACAGGCGCCTCGGCGGTCGTCGCCACCTCTGTGGACGCCGCCGCCCGGGCGGGAGCGGGGGCTTCGGCGACCGCGGGCGTGGAGGTACCGGGTTCGGCCGGCTCGTCGCCCGACCCGCTCGAGAGCCCCAGGGCGGCGCGCCGTTCACGGGATCGGCGCAGCAGGTGTTCGGGGATCTCGGTCAACAGCTACCTCCGGGCGTCGCCTGGCGCCGGTACGCACTGTAGGTCGCCGGCCCCAACACCGACCAAGCGCCGCGGGCGGGGAAACCCGGCCGTCGCGAGTCTTCCTGCCATGGTGGGTGATGTGCCCTTCACGGGGCCAAGGTGGTAGAACCGGAAGCGTCGGGAGCCGGTGGATGTGATTCGATCCGGTTAGCATGTGAGTAAATTCACGAAGTCCATCGCTGCGGAGAGCACCAGGCAGTGACCGCGTTTTTGACATCAATCGTGGTGACGGTCCTCCTGTTTGGCGCGGTCATCTAC